>BHEP01000007.1 GCA_003851245.1 Bacteroidales bacterium
ACATTGACGACATCGAAGAGGCGATGGAAAATATGGCATACCAAGGAGAGTGGAAGCCTGTGTTTGAGCTCTTTGGCAAGCGTCTTGGCGATGCCAGTGTAGTTCGCGAATTTATCGAAGGCGAAGCCCATGTAAAGGGCTTTATGCTTGCGCATATGAGCCAGACAAATCACTACATCATATATCCCGAATATGAGATGGCTAAAGGCTATGCCGATTTTTATTTTCAGCCCAATGTATACCTTCATCCAGAGATGCTTTATAGCTATATTGTGGAAATAAAATACCTCAAAAGAGATGCTAAAGATATTGATATTGCCAAAATGCAAAACGAAGCCAGCGAGCAGCTACTCCGATATGCTGCCGACCCCAAGGTGGGAGCATCCTTAGTTATCTCGAGGGCATAGCTTAAATAATGCCTACGGTAAGCGATTTGCAGAAGCTTCCTAAAAGCCAGATTTTTTGATACTGCTAAGGCAGACAAGGGCGAAAAAATTGCCTTTGCAAATTTTAAAAAAATCTTATGCTGGGGACTTAAAATGCCTCGCCTATTCTAAAATATAGGCCCCAATCATCCTTACCTGTTGCTACATCTATGCCAACATTGATATTGCGAGATGGAATGGTTTTGTATCTGACGCCTACGCCAATGGCAGGAAGTAGACTGCTGCTCCCTTTTGGAGAATTGGTAATTGCGAGACCCGCAAATCCAACCAATCCAAACTTTTTGTAAAAATTCCATCTGTCTTCTGCTTGTATGGCATATACCTGCTCGTCTCTGTATTTTCCTTCGCTGTATCCTCTGAGATCTTTTGATCCAACTACAGAAAGTCCTTCAAAAGGAATTTTGCTGCCAATGGCTGCTTTGGCAAAGATGCGGGCTGCTAAAACATTAAATTTGTTGATAGAATGGTAGTAGTTGGTATAGAAATTAAGCTTGGTGTATGGATTTGCATTTTCTGACTTATTTAGGTAGTGATAGGTGGTAATGCTTGCATGAATTCCTCTTGAGGGATTGTATATATTGTTTCGTGTGTCGAGCATGGCGTTAAAGCCAAAAGCATTTTGATTTTGCTTGGTATTGGCCGCAGAATCTATGGAAGACAAATCGAACTCGGTCTTGGCATTGGCGAGCTGCATATTTGCCCCCAAATAGAGTCTTTGGTACACTCTTCGATATCCCATAGCAGCCACAAAGTCTATTTTTGTATTGAATGGCACCTCAAAATCGCCCATTCCCGGCATACTCATAAAGGTCTGAAAATTGTTATTGGAATGCCCCAGGGCAAACTCAATTCTCCAATTGTCCTGATCTAAAAATAGGGATTGACCCACCACTCCAAACCAAGATTTGTTGGTCGAATAGCTTCCCACCATTGCTGTCATAGAAGGAGGAGATACCTTATCTTCTTTTTTGAGATTGTAAATAGCCGCTGCCATGAAGCCTACACCGAAGCCTTTGGATAAGTTGAAGGATAGCATAGGAATGGCTGTGTAATTGACATTCTTGTCAATTGGTATGCTGTCTTGCGAAAAACTGTTTTGCAAAAAAATAATGCAAAAAATGATACTTAGTTTAATTTTGAAAGTCATTCTGTAATATAATTATGTGCTTAATTTATAAGGCCTCTAAAATGAACTTTTTTTGACGCGCTCAAGACTGATGAAGAAGGGATTTTGCCTTTGTAAACGACCCTTTTGAATAAGATATTGGGGTGAAAATAGCAACAAAATTGTTATGTATATATCCTAATCAATGGTGAAGTTAGTAATTAATTTCTTTCTTAGAATTAATTTCAAGTAAAATTCACTATTTTATTGTAATTATGGCTTTTAAAATACTACAAATAGTTCTAATTTAGGTTTTAGTTCTTAACACTTGCATTGAGTCTCATTTTTCAATTATTATACCTGTTCACTTTTCGATTATTATATACATATGCCTTCATCCCGAGATGCTTTATAGCTATATTGTGGAAATAAAATACCTCAAAAGAGATGCTAAAGATATTGATATTGCCAAAATGCAAAACGAAGCTAGCGAGCAGCTACGCCGCTATGCTGCCGACCCCAAGGTGGGAGCCTCATTAGGCAATACCCAACTTAGATTGGTAGGTGTGATAATGAAAGGATGGGAGGTAATAGATAGTTTTGAGCTACCGCAACCCAAAGAAGAGGCTTAGACATTTTGCTAAAAAAATGATACTCTACAGAATGATACTCAACATTGTCAAGTCGGCAATATGCTCTACTTAAGTAACTTTAAAAAGCTGAAATCACTCCACTACCAGCCAAGTATATCCTTGAGCAGGAATTTCAAGCTCGACTTCAATACAAGATTGATTATCCAAAAGATAGGTTTGAGGTTTTTGTTCCTGCTCCCTAACTGATGCTGTTTTAGATATTCCTGTGTAGTAGAGGGGTAGTTTGATGGTTTTTGTAATGCTTGTTTTTGTGGGATTATAAAGCATGACAAATCCTTTTTCTGCCAATTCGGGGTTGACGTGCATGATTCCATCATAATCTTTTCCGTCGGGTCGGCGAAGATGAACAATTTCGCTATTGAGTATATCCCTGTATTTTTTGTACCATTCTATAACCTCAATAACCGTTTGCTTTGTTTCTGGACTGTCGTACAAACGATGTCCTCGATAACAAGCTTGTACGCCCGTACCATAGTTTTGTATTTGATGTGCCTTATAGTCTTTCAGATGATCTTTTAGGGGCTCTAAGGTTGCGGCCGCTCCTCCTCCATGGTATTCGGTAAGCGGCACAAATGTCCAGCACATGCTAGGCAATCGTTCCCAAAGTCCATCATACATCACCTGTCGGCCTAATACCAACTGCCGTTCGCGAGGCAAAGACCAATTTACCTCACGGTAGCCAATACCTACTTTGGTACTTCCATTTAATATATATCCAAAATCGGGCACGTTGGTATAAATTCCTTGTTCGCACATCCAGGTGTATAGATCTACAATTTGCTTGCGCTGTTCCCACTGCGAATCAAGCAATCCTTTGTGGTGGGCATGCTCTGTTGAGGCGCATACATTGCCTGGGTATGAGCCATCATTCTCAAAGACAGTCATTCCTGTTTTCTCAAAGAAGCTCTTTATTTTTCTAAAATAATCAAAGCCCCATTCGCTCGATAGGCAGGGCGAACTGCCGAATATCATTCCTCCTCTTTTGCCCGTTTGGGGGTTTATTACATCTATACTATCACTTATCCAGCGGCTAGAGAGCAGGGAGTAGCCCCCAAGTTCAATGCCTTTGCTGTTGGCATATTGACGCATTTCTCGAAACTTTGCAATATTGTCCACACTTTCATTTTCCATACTAAGGCCTGAACCAAAGCTCAAAATAATCATCTCGTAACCTGTTGCCGCACATTGATCCACGGCCTCCCTTACCACCTTTGGATCGGAGGATGTGCAGTGCATAAAGATGGGGTTTTCGGTTACCCAAGGAGCTATTTTCTTGTACATTCGTTGCACAAACAAGCCCTTACGTTCGCGTTGTTCGCTATCGAAGGGCATCATCCAATTGCGAAATGTTGTAAAACCCTTACCCGAAGGGATAGATACATCGGGACCCATGGGTAATTTGATATTTAATAGGCAGGGGGTAAGCAGGGGGTAATTGCATTGCGAGGTATAACGAGGATCTACGTCCCAAAACTCTGTACGCTCGGATTCTTTCTCTGTAAACCCTAGAAAGGCCCAATCACTTTCAAGATGAATGTTGGGCTTTAAGAACTGATGGCTCTCTTTGGTTTCTACGGGAGAATCAGGTTCTACCATAGCCAATTGCTCGAGATTAAACTCATCCAAATTAATCTCCATTCCTGTGTTGTTTTCTATTTCAATCCACTTGCTTATACATGGCAATCCATCATATAGCGCATAATTTATTTTAACCCTTACATTCTCCAAAACTTCTGGCCCCTTGAGAATAAATGTGAGTAAGCAACCCTCTTCAGGAGCTTTTTTGACAAGCGACCATCTTTTGTTTGGCCAATTGATTCGTGGACTCAGCTCACCGACTTCAAAATCTACAACTTGAAACGAATTGGGCAAAGCCTGCATCTTATCTACCCAATCAAACATCGTATAGCCAAACTCTTCTTGCCCTGCCAGACCTCCTAGGGAGTATATTTTCCCATCAATTTTCAATATACCCTCACTGCTTACAGCCCGCAAGAGCGTTTGCCCTGTCATCTGATTTGAAAGATCAATGGTTGCCAAATTGGGAGTTATTCTAAACACCCGCGACACCAATCCATTGGTAAGTACTATGCTTTTTTGATCGTGGGTTTGCAAGACTTTTGCCTTTGCTCTTGAGGCATCCAACAGCCAGTCGTACCGAACATTGGGAAGAGGAAGTTGAATGGCACTTAGGCGAGAGACCTTGTCGTGAATATGCTTTTGGGCCTGTTTGTCGACCACTCTATTGGCCTGCACGTAATGAGCTTCCACAAGTTGGGGTTTAATTTCTGAGTACGCAAACTGGGCATTCATCCAGTTGCCAAAATCGCCACTCGAACCATCGCCAGCATCTTGGCAAATCAAATCTATTACATTGATGCCTCGTAGGTCTAAGTTTACTGATTTTACTGCCTCATTCCCCCGCATGGTTCCACTATTAAAAACCTCCTTCCCATCGGCAATAATTTTGAACACAACACTCCCCTTCTCTACACTGCCATTGCCACTGCCAATACCTAAAAATTGTTTGCTCTTTTTAATATTGTCGGTTTGATAAAACATCATACTGCCATCGGTGAGAGGCACGGCAGAAATGTTGTCGGATTTATAATCAATATCATTGTCATTTACTCCCACCTTGCATTCAAAGTGCTGCACGTTATTTGCAAGAAATATGCGTATTTGAGAATTGGCATAAACACCCACCCCATGATCGAAAGTTTGTCCCAAGACCTTGAACGGAGCTCCGTTTGCAGCCCTATTCTTGAGCGGCGAGGAATATTGTTGGTAAGCTCTGTCAAGTTCTAATTCGGATAGCTTGATTGTTGTACCTTGTCCTTTGAGCATAGCTACAGGACTCAAAAGGATGAATAAGGCGAGAATTAGTTTGATTTTCATAAGCATGTTGGTTTACCTAATTTGGACTCAAAGTTAATGTTTTATTTTCAAAAGTATCCAATGTGGTGGCGAAATTAATGATACAATAATTTTAAAACAAGGCATGCTATGCCTCTTGCTTTGAGCAAGTATTTATGGCAAAGTCTCTTCTATCATTTTTTGCATTCTATCTGTCCCTGGGTATCCCGTAACCTTGTTTTTCAATACTCCCTGAGCATCATAAAACAAATACATAGGTAATCCCTCAAAACCAAAACTATCCAATACATAGTCCCACTCCTCGTCTGTTAGATAATAATGCTCGCCGCTGATTGATTTAATTTTCTCGTCCCATGTTTTCTTGGTAGCCGCTCCCGAAACATAGACAAAAACCACCTCTTTATCTTGCATATCGTCCTTTATCTTTTTAGATTTTTGCATGCCATCTAGGCAAGGGCCACACCAAGTAGCCCAAAAATCTACCGCCACTGCCTTGCCCTTGTATTTGGATACAATGGCATCCATGAGAGCTTCTTTGGGGACTGAAGGTGTTTGATTGACTATGGTATTGCCAATCTCTTCATTTATTTTTACTATCTCCTCATTCTTTTTAAAAAGAATTTTTGTTATCTCTTTGTTCTTAAAATAGGCTTTGATATTTTCTTTTTGTTTCTCCGACAAGGGCTTCGTTTCGTCTATAAATTGCTTAGAATAAGCATTGGCTGCCAACATTTCGTAAAACAAACCAGTATCAAAACCAACTAGATCGGCTATCTTGGTTTTTACTTCCTTGAGCCAGTCTTCAATAGGCGTATCTTTGATTGTAAGGATATTTAAGGTGTCTATTGTAAGAATGAATTGTAGTCCTCGAACATAAGCATGGTAATATAGATATTTCGGATTATTCAAATCAAAAATTTTCAAGAAGCTATAGTATGATCGTGTGGGCTCTTGCGGTATAAAATCACCCCAGTCTGCCTCTTGATTAAGGCCACGATAGTTCAGTTCTATACCGTCTTTATAAGTTAAAAGTCTTCCTGCGAAATAAATCATTTCAAAATGATTAAGAACAAAAAATTTAGCCTTTTCTGATAGGTTTGACCCTTCCAGCGCATATTCCGCTCTTCCCTCAAGCTGCTTTAGTTCGTTTTGAGCGTAATCCTCAGGACTCTTATCATAAAAAGGTTCTGCAGGAAATCGGTGTCCATAAAATCGCATCATTACTTCTTCAATACTTACAGCATCACCATCAGTGAAGCTAAGACTACTTTGCACTTTGGCTTTTTTATTACCCAATTCATCAAAAACTACCTCTAATTTAACCTCTTCATTATCTACCAATCCGACAGAAATACCAGTATTGAATATTTCGGAATAAATGAGTCCTATAATATTGCATTCAATTGGAACTTCAAAATAAAAACTGCCATCGTCATTCAAGGGAGTTTCAAACAAACTTTCATCTGCTGTCACTGGATTTGGATACCACAAAGTTATAGATGGATTATCCTCTCCTTCTTTGACTTGAAAATTAATCACCTTGCCCACCACTTTGGCTGTTCCTGCCTTGATTTGAAGATCTGGCAAACGGTCTTTACTTGCAGAGGCACAAGAGAATAGTACTGTGCAAATTCCTAGAATAAGAATTTGTCTTGTAAATCTTGTCATGTTGTTCATAATGTTGTGTTTTTTATCAGCTAAGTATCCACAAAGATAATATAAATAAAGATTTAGACTAGCCTAAATCTTTATTTATATTATATAATTTTTTATTGTTTATCAAATTTTATCTTCATAAGCTCCGTATCAATCCTTATCAGATACTTACCGGACTGCTCATCTTTGATCTTCCATTTTATATCATCGCCACCAGAATACACCTGCAGATCTTCGCTATCTATCGATCCATCGGCCACCATGGGTCTGAATGTAGGAGCACCCCAGTCTCTTTCAATAGGTATTTTGAGGTCGCCCGCTTTTAATTCTACAGCTATAGTAAAAACGTTGGGCGTAGCAGGATTCCACTGCATTTCTAAGGCTTGCCCAATATCCCATCCAATGGAAGTGGCATCGCCCACCAAAAACAGCCTTTCATAAGGCACAAGTTTATAAAGGATTCTAGCTTCTTTTCTGAATAAGGCAATGGCATAGGTACCTTCTTTTTCTATAGCAAACAAGTTGTCGGCCTCACTTTCAAGAGTTCGCTCTACCAATTCATTGTCTGTTGTGCCCCTATTCAAAGAAGGAAGCATTTCGCCAATGGTGGTAATAAACTTGAAACCGCCAGGCGTCAAATTTCCCCTCCAGTGGTAGAATACTCCATTCTCGGCCTCCGTCAGCCCTATTCCCTTACTTGGATTAAGTCCTGCGACAGTGGCATCGCCCAATAAGAATAGGGGTTTTGGGGCAACTATAAATGTTTTAGCCTCCACTTCGGCAATTGATATTTCGGGATACATAAATTTAGGACCATTTACTTTTGCTACCACTCTGGCTTGCAATTTTACCTCGTCGCCAGGGAAAGCTCCCCATTTATTGGTAATCAAATCGTTGAGCTCTTTGTGGGTATAGCTTACGGAGCGTTCTCCATCGGCAGGTATCTCTATAGGCTCCGTGGAGGTTTTAAAATCAGAACCAAAAATATCCAATCGAAATATATAAACGATGGTATTTTCTGCTCCCTTGTCTACACCCCTATTCCAAGAATATGTAATTGCCACATCCTCTGGCAGCTCCTCATCCAAAAGAATGGACGCGCTAGTAGGCGTAAGAATCAAGGCGTCGGCATGTGCTCCATTGCTGTTGTCGTCGTCACTGCAAGCCATGAAAAATGTGGACATAAGCAGCAGCACTATTTTATAGATTGTTTTCATATTGTTTGTTTTCTCATTGTTTATTTGTTGTCTATATTACGATAAGATTCTATGATAGGGGCTAATAGCTTAGCCCCTTCATCCTTCTAAATTCAATATACGCAAGATCAAAAGCCAGGCAATTGTCTTAGGTTGGGATTCTTATCAATTTGACCCTGATGAATGGGAGCCCAATAATTTCTCTTGGTAAATACCCTATTCATATAGGGTTTTCTCACAAAAAATGCTTGAGGGTTGTCGAGGTCATCACTTTTTTGAGTTCCTGCATAGTTCATACCATAGAAGGTTCTGTTGAGGGTTTTTTCTCCTATCATCAAGCGCCTTAGATCGTCGTATCTGATTGAGAACTCACAATTAAGCTCCACCCTACGCTCACGATAGATGGCTTCGCGCATGGCAGACTGCTTGCTTGGTGCAGGAAGCTGCCCTACATTGCTACCATAACTTGGCACGCCTGCTCGCTCTCTTATTTTATTGAGGTAGAACAATATTTCGGTACTATTGCCTGGGTTCGACTCATTCAAGGCCTCAGCATAATTGAGATAAGCCTCGCCCAAACGGTATAGAATACCTGGACGGTAGGCTCGTATATTGTTGCGAGGGTCGTGATCAGGATGCACTTTCTTTCTTAGCAAGTAGCCGTTTTGAGGAGCATCATGCGTGGGGCCTCCATCGGGAGAGCCCGAATAGAATTGGGTTTGCCTATTTTCTCTTCGCACCCAGCTGCCATTGTAAAGCACCGAAAGATAGAATCGTGGCTCACGATTGCAATACATATTGTATGTTCCCTCCTGCGTGATTGGATTCTCAATATCGTCGCGACTGCCCTTAGATTCTATCCATTTTGTTTTCCTCATTTCGTCGGCAGTGGAGAATCCCTCTTCGGAGTATCCCGATGCAGGATTGATTATTGGGCTCCCATCGGCATTGTATCCCGTGATGGGCGACTCTCCATTTGCCATAAAGAAGGCATCCACCAATTCTTGAGAAACACCCAATCCACCATTGCCACCCATACCACGAGGAGTGCCATGCTTGTCATACTCGTAAGAATCATCATTGCTGCCACCTCCATTGCCTGTGCTGGGGCGACCAAATAATATCTCCTTATTTCCCTCATCAAAGCGTTTGAAAGACATATTTTGATAAGACATAAAAGGATCTATGGAGCCATCGCTATTGTATTCGTAGTACAATTGATGCCCATTGGCTTGGGCAAAATCTACAAGATATTTATTTGCCTGTGTTGCCTTATCCCATTTTGTTTGATCGTATGTGGTATTGAATATCTCTACCCCCTTATCATTGACATAAGCCTTATAATCAGGATTCCCATTTACTAGGGGGCTGGCAGCAAAGAGTAGCATTCGTGCTCTTACGGCCATACACATCACCGAAGTAATTCGTCCATATTTTCTAGCTTCGGTATAGGATGGAGGCAGTATTTTTGACACCTCCAGCAATTCGCCATCTATCCAGTCTATCACCTCGTCGAAAGGCGTTTGCCCTATCATAAGCTCATCGGTAGAAGCATCGATATCGGACAAGCCCGTTTGCAAGGGTATGGCTCCATAGTTGGAGACCATTATATAATAGTAATAAGCAATCAGGAAGCGACACTCAGCCTTCATATAGGCAACCTCTTGCTCCGATACCAGCTGTTGGGGATTGGCTTTTACATTGTTGATAAAAATGTATGCCGCCCTTATTTTGGGAGGAAAATCGCCCCAGTAGCCAGCCCCCCAGCCGCTCGAGGAATTCCAGTTGCCCTGTATCTTGTTCACTACATCCCAACCAAAGACCTCCCAGCCTCTTGAGGGAGAAAAATCGTCGGCTAGGCAATCTACATGCTTAGCTTTATCTAAGTAAGGAATTGGTATCTTTGAGTATACCCCTGCCAACCAGTCTTCCGTACGGGTTTTGTCTCTAAACACCATTTCCAAGGTAAGCTCATCGTCGGGCGACTTGTCGAGGTAGTCGCAGGCAAAGGCAAGGAAGGGAAATAGGAGGATAAATAAATATCTGCTAAATTTAACTCTTGATATATTTTGTTTCATGACTTAATGTGTTACGTAATTAAAAATTGACTTGCAAACCAACAGAATAAGAGCGCATTATGGGGTATTTCAATCCATTGTTTTCGGGCGTATTGAGCTCGGGATCCCAGAGCTTAAATCCAGACATACACAATAGATTGGTGCCTCTTAGAAAGAACCTTGCACTCTGAGCAGGTCGTATAAGCTTCTTGGGTGCAGAATATCCTACCTCTAAGTTTTTTAGTCTTAGCATACTCATATCTTTGAGCCACCAGGTAGACTCTTGCGAGTTGTTGGCATTAGTGCCGATAGACAGGCGCGGATAAAATACATCCTGACTTGGATTTTCTACCGTCCAGCTATCATAAGCGTTGGTGTATATGTTTCCTGTTGCGCCCTGTGTGGAGCCAGGCATAAAGAAGCCACCCCTACCAATGGTGCGGTAGGTCTTATCGCTGCCTTGAAAGAGGAAACCAAAGTCAAAGCTCTTATAATTCAGATTGACACCAAAGCCATATACCAATTGCGGATCCACGGTTCCTCCTATGGGAGACCTGTCTTTTTCATTTATCTCATTATCGCCATTCATATCTTTGTATCGTATATCTCCAGGACGAACAGCACTAAAGGTGTGCTTAGGCAGACCTTCTATCAATATGCCCTTGTCTACATCAATAAAATCGGCTTCGGTGAAAAGGCCTTCGGCAATGAGTCCAAATATTTGCCCTACGGGCAGACCTGTGGATGAGCGATTGGTGCCAATCACTCCCATATCCTCGTCTTGCTCTACGATTTTATTTTTGGCATAGGTGAGTGTGCCTCTAGCTGAAATAAAAATATCCTTGCTGATTCGCTTGTTTACATCCATCGTTATGTCAAATCCCTTATTATCGACTTTTCCAAAATTAGCCCAAGGAAGGCTTGCAAAACCTGCTGAATTGGGAAAGTTCTTGCGCTGCATAAAAATATCTCGTCGCCGCTCATCAAAAAAATCCACTTGTAGATCTATCATATTCCATAAACCTAGTTCCACTCCTAGGTTGGTTTTTGCCACCGTTTCCCAGGTAAGTTGTGGCACTCCAATATCGCCCTCCCATTTTCCATTCCTATGGAAGTCGGCTGTATTGCCCCAGTAATAACCGCCATTGCCGCCCTCATCTTCTATGGTTGTGACATAGGCAAATCGCCTACCATCGAGTTTGTCATTTCCTACCAAGCCATGGGAGAATCTGAATTTAATCTTGGAAAACGTCTTGTTGTAATCTTGCATAAAAGCCTCTTCCGACATAATCCATCCCGCAGCTACCGAGGGAAAGAATCCAAAACGCTTACCCTTGGCAAAATTTTCCGATCCATTGTATCCAAAGTTAACTTCGGCAATGTATTTTGAACTCAGAGTATATGAAAGTCGCCCTGCAAAACCCTGATTTCTATAAGGCAGCTTATCGCCATTGTCATAATCTCTTTGGTTGTATAAAACCAGTGCATCCAGAGCATGCTTGGAATTGAATACCTGATTGTAGGTAATATTTCCTTCCAGATAGGTACTATTGTCGCCCCAGTGTTGGATTCTTTCATGTCCCAAAAACTCTTGACCATACGAACTTACAATTAAATCCAATGCCCCCGTTTCGGGATCTCTGCCTGTTGCTACATTGTAGTAGTCGGGACTTTTTGAGCGTTTTACGCCATTGCGAGAGAAGCTATCGAAGGAAAATGAAACCTTAGTTTTCAATCCTGGCAGTATGGATTTCATGTCTTGCTCCACAGAAACCAAGGTCTCGAGCTTGCTTTGCGCATCTCTTTCATAGCCATCTTGCGTGGCTCGTGCCCAAGGATTTGTTCTTTCAGGAACCTTAGGAATTTGTCCAGAGGAGTATCTGACAGGGTGCACAAATGGAGGAGTAGAGAAGGCATCATTGAATAAATCGTCGATGCCGACAGCTGGACTAAAGCGTTTCTGCAAATATCCACCAAGATTGACCCTCAACAAGGTGGTAGACGTAAGATCCATATCCACATTGGAACGTATATTGTACCTATCGAGCCTCAGCGAAGAGTCCCATTCTTGATTCTTATCGCGCTTCATGATACCATCTTCGTGATAATAGGCGGTTACAAAGGCATACCTCAAACGCTCATTACCACCCGATATATCTACCGACGCACGGCTGTTGTATCCATGCTTGTTGGAAATCTCATCCACCCAATCTATATTTGGATAGAGGTCGTCATCGACTCCCAGACGGGTATTTTCAATCCTTTGCGGGTCATACAATAAGTTGATAGCTCCATTCTGCCTGCCAATATCATTGAGCAATTGCATGTAGGGGGCGGCTCCTAGGAAACTAGGCATTTTAACAGCTTCGGTAATTCCATGCTCCATATTCACCCTAACGGAGGTTTTTCCTATCTTTCCTCTTTTGGTGGTAACGATAATAACTCCATTGGCTCCTCTTACTCCATAAATTGCCGTGGCGGAAGCATCTTTGAGCACCGAGAAACTTTCTATCTCGCTTGCATCAAGGTTATTTAGCGATCTTTCTATACCATCGACCAGCACCAGGGGATTGCGAGCTCCTCCACCAGCGAAGGTACTGATACCTCTGATCCAAAAGTCAGAATTGTCATACCCTGGCTCGCCCGATCGTTGCGCCCCAATGATACCACCTATATTACCCACTAAATTGTTGCTCAAAGAACGGGTAGTTCCAGATTGCAATCTACCAGGCTCAATAGTCGAAATAGAACCTACCACGGATGCTCTCTTCTGTGTGCCATAGCCCACAACGACCACCTCATCCAAGGCATTGTCGTCTTCGAGCATGGTAATATTTATCATATCGTCCCTTCCGACTGCTACTTCTTGTTTGAGAAAGCCCAGGTACGAGAACTGCAAAACGGCTCCTTCGGGCACATCTACAATATACATTCCGTCGAAATTTGTGACGGCTCCTGTTTTTGTGCCTTTCACAAGTACAGACACGCCGATGAGCGTTTCGCCTTCCTTGTCGAGTATTGTGCCGGTGATGCGCCGTGTTTTGCGCTGCTGCTGCAGATCAGCTTCGTTTTTAGAAATAAATACCTGCCTATCGTTGATGACATACTTATTTCCTGTGTTTTTGAACAATTCGTCCAGCACCTTATCTATGGTTTGCTTGCGAACTTTGATAGAAGTATTCTTGCGTACATCCAAATTCTCATCGAAGTAAAAGAATACATACTCGCTACTACTTTCTATTTCTGAAAGTACTTCCCTGATTGTAGTGTTTTTCAAGTCTAAACTCAAATAGCTTGTTTGAGAATAGCTACTTTCTGAATAACAGACTCTTGTTCCTAATATTAGAAAGAGAACAGTTAACCTCATAATTTTAAGAGTTAATCCAGTACTAGCCCCCATAGAGCTCAAATTACCAAAATTTATCATACATTTGTAATGATTTAATGATTTAACGTAATGCTACTTATTTTTTTGAATTGCAATCGGGTGGTATTTGTCGATACCATCCGATTATTTGGTTTTCTCGATCACTTATTTATTCCTCATAGGCAAATTTTTTTATTGTAATTTTTACTGGTGTTTAGATTTTATTTTTTAGATATATCATATTTATTGTTGCCGTATTCAATGTGTATGGGCAGTGTAAATGCCAATCCATTCAAGACCTCCAACAAATCGTCCTTGAGATCCAACTTTCCAGAGCATTTGAGGCTGGCAATTTGAGGGTCGAAAGTAATTTCTTGCCCATAATGCCTAGCAAGACGCAGCAAGATAACCTCCAGATTTTCACTCTCGAAAGTATAAAAACCTTGCATCCACGAAGTATGTTTGCCAACATCTACTTTTGTTACTTTTTCTTTCCCCCCATTATATTCATACATCAGAGAGGGGCTCAAGTGAATATAGTGGCTTGTGTTTTTAGACCCTACATCTTTAGAAAGTATCTTGACAGCTCCCGATACCAAGACCACTTGTTTGTTATTGTCGCCAAGATAGGACATGACGTTAAATTTAGTTCCCAAAACCTGAATATAGAGTTCCGAAGTGCGGACCACGAACGGGCGACTGGCATCTGCAAAGACCTCTACAAAGACCTCTCCATCGACGTATATCTCTCTCTGCGCTTCTGCAAATTGCACTGGGTAAACAACTCTAGTACCAGCATTTACATGTATAACAGTGCCGTCATTCAATGTCAGCTTAGAACGTTTTCCCCTGGGTACAAGCAATTGATTGAAGGCCGCCGACTGGGTTTGGGGTATTGCTTTTTCGGCTGTTGTGATTTGCGTGGAATCGTAAGAAATATCAGGTTCTATTTCCGACAGAAAGATTGTATTTGTGCTCGACAAAACCAATTTAATATCTGACTGATCATCAACCGACAGGTTATTTTGTGATACATAGCTGCTTATATCCTGGTTGGCATCGGCCAAAATTGACGTTTGCTCCTGCACAAAAAACAAGGTAGTTGAAACTATCAATGCAATACTTGCTGCTACAGCCATTGCTATGTAAAGCTGTTTTTTTCTTGACTTTCTCTTAGCATGGCTTTTATTACTTGCTGAATTCAGCCTTTGATTGATTTGATTTACCTTATCCCACAATACCGAAAGCTCCTGATCAGACAGACCTAGGTTTTTATTACTAATAAATTCTTTTTCAATAGATTCGAGAACAAATATAGCTGATTCAAATTCGCGGCGATTGATGCTATTATTTTGTAGGAGAGTAGACCAAAATTCGGCACTTAGCCGACTAGGCTTTTTGAGAGAAGAGATAAAAAAGTCGTCTGCCAAAAAATCTTTGGCTGTAAAATTGGAGTAGTCCTTGTTAGAAAGCTGTTCTTGCATATGATAGATGTACTTCTATATACAAAACAACATACTTTGACATTTATACTCACTTTTTTTGTAAAATAATCAAAATATTGTAAAATAAGCTGGATGGAGGCATACCTAAAGGGATAAAATGCAATCGTATGCCCTTTCATATGCAGTATTTGCCCTTGTCGTAGCTGCCGTGTCCCTTTAGGGACTTACGCTCGGTAGAAACGCAAAATGCAAAATACACCGCATGCCTTTAGGTAGGCATCCTGTTTATTGAGGATTCTTTTATTTTCTTGATGGCTCTTTGAATAATATTCTGCACCGACTGGTAGTTCATACCCATAAGTACTCCTATTTCATCTATACTCATAGACTCTATAAAACGGTAGTGAATGGCCTCTTTTTGGCGTTGGCTGAGCAATGCAAATACGTTTTGTACTTGCATTTTATAATTGCTCTCCGTTTCTTGGCTAATTAATTCTTCTTCAAGCGTCTTAGCATTTTCATCGTGCAGGTTCTCTAGGTCTTGGCTCAATGGATAGAGCTCTATTTTTTGCTTTTTAAAGGCATTAAACAGTTTGTTTCTAAGTGCTACGAAGAGATACAACTTTATGCTGTCGGTTGGTTTTAAGCCACACCTATTGCTATATAGATGCACAAAAATATCGTGAATGCAATCTTTTATCAGTTCCCTGTCGGAACTTAGCTGAAGCCCTTGAAAAAACAAGGGCTTAGC
Organism: Bacteroidales bacterium; assembly: GCA_003851245.1. Classification (GTDB taxonomy): domain Bacteria; phylum Bacteroidota; class Bacteroidia; order Bacteroidales; family Azobacteroidaceae; genus BHEP01. Next base: position 15,554 of record BHEP01000007.1, read on the forward strand.
ATATTTTTGATAAATAAAGCTATAGGCAGTATCATCTCCGGCAAGGAAGCGACTCCACAGGGATATGTCATTATCAGAAATAGTATCTTTCTTTATAGGCATAATACCGCTCTCCTACCGTTGCTAGGAGTTTATTATTCGGCAGGAGTAGCCTCAGGAGCAGCACTTCCAAAAGGAGATACTGTATTGGGATCTACGGTATGTATGTTTTGTATTGTATTTTTCAATTCTGATTCTGAACCTGGTATGGCATTTGTGGGCAAGAAAAAAGATCCTAAAATGCACAATACGGCAATAAACCCTCCCAAGCCCCATGTGGCTTTCTCTAGGAAATCTGTAGTTTTGCGAACCCCCATCACCTGATTGGATGAAGAAAAGCCTGCAGCAAGACCGCCGCCCTTGGAATTTTGAACTACCACAGCCAATATTAAGAATAATGAGGCAACTACAATCAACACTGAAATAAATACGTACATCTGTTATGTTTTTTTAACGTTAATAATCAATTTCTCCAAATAACGAATTTGGTCTGCAAAGTAAAGGTTTTTTTCTGGATATAACAAACTTAGCTTTCGAATTATTTCCAATGCCTTCTCATATTTTTTTTGCTTGAGGTATATTTTTGCCAGAGTTTGGGAAAAGAACGCATCTTCTTCGGCATTTTTTTTGTCCTCAATTGCTGGGGGAACTTGCATTTCCGATTCTGGCTTTAGGGTGAAGTGAAGGGCATTATTCTCATCATTTTCAATAAATTGATCAATCACTCCTTGGTGAATAAGGGGTTTTGCTTTATCCTTATCGCTTGCTTCAGCACTCAACATATAAGAGATATAATCGCTACCTATCTGAGTTTCTTGAGATTTTTCTTTCAAGGCATCTACCGTTTCAACTTTTTTGTCGCTTAGAAAAAATTCTACCAAAGAGAATGTTTTTTCTTTGGTGGTTTCACCTTCTATATCAGACTGTAGGAATGAGGCATATTTTTCATTTTCAAGCAAATACAAAATCTGCTTCTGCTCGCTGGCATAAAATGCCAACTTGCGAAGTTCCGAAGCATATCGCAGATCTTTTTCTTTCTGAAGATTCATTAAATATAGCACACGAGCCGTCTGAAAATAAGGGTATTCTTCTACCAAAGCCTCTATTTGTCGGAGGTTTGAAATATCCAAGGATGCTGGATCCTTTATTAATGCAATGATTTCTCTTGCCCTCATATTACCAATTTCCTAAGGTTGCATTATAAATCTCGTCTGCCAAATCTTCCACTATTTCTCTTATCAAGCGATCTTGAACAGACTCTAGGAGTTCGGTACTAGGAAACTCCCTATAGCCCGAAAAGCTCTGATCCAAATCGTCCGTCGGCTTTTTATTGTTGGTATAGCGCAATTTTACGCTTATGGTCAAACGATTTTGTGAGGAAAAGCCATCGTCCTTAACTGCCGACTGTGTCAATTGATAGGATGTTATTTCTCCTTCCAAATGCAGGTCGCCATTGTTGGGCTGCATACGCAGGCGCGTTTGGGTGATGAATTTATTCTTCAATCCATCGGTAAAAGTCTGAGATAAGGATGGGTAAACAACCTCCGCCTGATTAGGAAATAAATCTATAGTCATGGTCTTTACCAAATTATAATCGACCGAGGCTCCATTAAACTTGTAAGAAACAGAACAAGACAGCAGTATCAAACAAGACAATACAGCATAAATGCACGACCTAAAAAAGTAGGTTTTATTCCAATCCATATTCTTTGATTTTTCTATAGAGCGTTCGCTCCGAAATTTTCAACTCAAGTGAGGCATCTCGGCGCTTCCCATGATTTCTGTATAAGGACTTTATAATCATTTCTTTTTCTACCTCTGCCAAGGATAAGCCTTTTTTATAATACGCATTCGATTCTTTTTCTTCTTTTCCTTCTACATCCTCCTCCTCATAGGTTTCAGTATAATGCAAAACAGGGGTTTCGGGAAGTTCTGGTGATACTTGCCCCGACATCATATCGTGCACTATTTTTTTGAGTTCGCCGACATCTTTTTTCATATCAAATAATACTTGGTAAAGAATTTCGCGCTCGCTATTGAAGGTTCTATGATCGGCATCTTCGGTACGCAATGCCGGAAGACGGGCAATATCAGGGTTTGTTAGGTAGGTTTTGAGCTGCGTGACACCTATCTCGCGGTCTTGTTCGATAATAGACATGCGCTCGGCAATATTTTTTAGTTCTCGGATATTTCCGGGCCACCTATAATCTACCAGCACTACCTTGGCATCCTCGGTGAGCTGCACGGAAGGCATCTTATATTTTTCGGCAAAATCGCGGGCAAACTTACGAAAAAGAAGGACAATATCTTCCTTTCTATCCCTCAAAGCGGGTATATTAATAGGCACTGTGTTGAGTCTATAATAAAGATCTTCTCTAAATTTAGACTGCCTAATTGCTTGCAGCAGATCAACATTGGTCGCAGCCACTATGCGAACTGCTGTCTTTTGAACCTTCGAGGAGCCTACTTTCATAAATTCTCCCGACTCCAAAATACGCAATAGCCTCGACTGGCTAGACATGGGCAACTCCCCTATCTCATCCAAGAAGATGGTGCCGCCGTTGGCAACTTCAAAGTAGCCTTTGCGCTCGCCCAAGGCCCCAGTAAAAGAGCCTTTCTCATGACCGAAAAGCTCTGAGTCTATTGTTCCTTCAGGTATTGCGCCACAATTTACGGCTATGTATTGACCATGTTTTTTGCTGCTATTCTGATGTATCATCTGAGGGAAAATCTCTTTTCCTACACCACTCTCCCCTATTATAAGCACGCTAAGGTCGGTGGGCGCAATAAGCAGGGCCTTCTCCATTTCACGCTCCAACAAAGGACTGTTGCCAATAATACCAAAGCGGTGCTTTATATTTTGCAAATCTATTTTTGCCATTATTTATTGTCTCTTATTATTACCCTCTATCTCTCTCTATCTCTCTCTATCCTTGTCACTAATCACTCTTATTTTGTCTATACGGTTGTGATCCATAAGCAAAACTTCAAAAGTAAAATCTTCCCACTTCGCTGTATCTCCCTTGCTAGGTATTTTTTCCAACTGATCCATTATAAAGCCACCCAAAGTAATGTAAGAAATAAAATCCTCATCCAAGACATCGTCACTGAGTCCTACTTTTTCAAGAAACTCTACGAAGGGTATCTGCCCATCTACCACCAAACTGCCATCTGCTTGTTTGACGGAGCTGTATTCAAACTCATCGGTTTCGGAAATATCGCCTACCAAGGCATCCAAAATATCATTGATGGTAACAAATCCTTTTACGCTCCCAAACTCGTCGATTACCACTGCCTGATAATTCCTTTGCTTCTGAAAACCTTCCATAACAGCATAAGCCTTATTGGATGCAATAACTACCTGAACCTCGCGGGCTACTTTTTTTAAGTCCTTCAAGGCCTCATCAATATTTTCTACAATAAGATCTTTCATGCACACAAAACCTACCACATCGTCCAAATTGCCATCGCACAAAGGGTAGACTGTATGCTTATTTTCCAATATTATGCGTTTGTGCTCTACCCAATCGTCGTTTGTATCAAGCCACACGAGCTCATTGCGAGGGGTCATAAGTGTGCGTATCTGCCTGTCGCCCAAACTAAACACATTTTCAATCAAGGATTTTTCTGTCTCCTCTATCACTCCTCCCTTGTGGCTCTCTGCAATAATTACCTTAAGCTCCTCTTCGCTGTGAATATCCTCCTGCTCATGCACAGGCTTAAGACCTATCATCTTTAATAAGATATTGGCCAAGCCATTGAGCAACCATATAAAAGGCCTAAAAATATAATAAAAAATCTGTAGGGGAACTGCCACAGCAAATGTCACTGGCACTGGCTTGCGTATAGCCAAAGACTTTGGCGCCAACTCCCCCAGCACAATATGCAAGATGGTAATGAGTAAGAAAGCCAGTGGAATGGACAAGGTCTTTGCCATTGAGGGGCTAAAGTCTAGTCCCAAAAGTCCAAAAATATCGAGTATAATCTCTGTAAAAACCTTCTCGCCAACCCAACCCAGACCCAGCGATGCCAGGGTTATACCCAATTGTGTGGCGGCCAAATAGCCATCCAAATTACTAACCACTGTCTTGACGGCCTTGGTTACTGCGGCACTAGCATTTTTTTTAACCTCTATCTGAGAGGTTCGCACCTTAACGATAGCAAACTCTGCAGCAACGAAAAAACCATTGAGAAAAACCAAAAAAATGATGAAAAGAAGCTCTAGTGTCATAATTTATAAAATTCTTGTAAGGCATATTATTAGGCCCTAAACTGTGCGAAAGTCTTAACTTTTCGTAAGTAAAAAGCAAATATAAGACTTTTTTGACTGATAAGGGCTGATAAATGAGGTAAACTTAACAATAAATTTTCTTTGCGCTGAAGCTTCAACGTCTTTATTCTTCCATAAAAAGCAAATCTTGCCCTTATCACCGCCCAAGCGTTGGAGGGCTGAAACTGCAGAAGAAAAACCAATATAGAAAGGTGATCTAAGAAGAAACGAACAAACAAAACTCTATTCAAAGCTGCAGCAGGCATATTCTTATAAATCATTGACAAATTGTTGCGGAAATTCAAAAATGTTTTGCGAGGAGATTCTTTCGACAAGGTGGCTCCTCCAACATGATAAACAAGGGAAGTCGGTAAGCAAACAATCCTATGGCCCCTATTTACCATGCGCCAACAGAGATCTATCTCTTCCTGATGGGCAAAAAAGAAATCGTCAAAACCCCCTACTTGCTTATAAATAGATGTTCGTATAAACAAGCATGCGCCACTTGCCCACAAAACATCGCAGGCATCATCATACTGCCCCCTATCTTCTTCTACAAAAGACAAAATTCGGCCTCTACAATAGGGGTAGCCATAAATATCCATAAACCCTCCGCTGGCTCCGGCATATTCAAACTTATGCTTGCTGCGATACGACAAAATCTTGGGCTGAAGAGCCGATACTTCCTTATGAGACTCTAGGTATCCTATGCCATTTGTCAACCAATCTTCCGTGACCTCAATGTCAGAATTGATAATAACTGTGTAAGGATGCTCTATTTCTTCCAAAGCCCTGTTGTAGCCCCCTGCAAAACCATAATTTTTGTCTAGCTTAATAATACGGAGATGCGGATAATTTTGCTCCAAAAACAATAAAGAATCGTCAGTAGAGGCATTGTCGGCAATTATAATATCTGCCATATCGCTGGGAGTATACTTCACCAAAAATGGTAGAAACCGCTCAAGCAGCTTCTGTCCATCCCAATTGAGTATCACTACTGCTACTTGTTTCACAACTCTATCTCCTCTTTCCTTGGTAATAAAATCATGCTTACAGCCGAAACTGAAGAGTCGTAAGTGCCGACAACACATCTTTTGAGGCTATTGACAAAAGATTCATCATAGGGGCAATAAACTTTCACATAGTTGTCGCTAAAGCCAAACATCAATTCGCCATCACTGCTATGCTCAAAAAGTATTGTTTTTTCCCTGCCTTCTTGAGAATTATAAAACGCCAGCAACTTCTTTTCAGACAATATTGCAAGCCGCTTGCTTCGTTTTTGCTTGCTCTTTACATCCACCACATGCTCAATTTTCAAGGCCTGCGTACCTTCTCTTTCGGAATAAGTAAAAACATGCAGCTGTGAAATTTGAAGAGATTCTATGAAAGAGCAGGTCTGCTCGAAATATTCTTCCGTTTCTCCCCTAACTCCTACAATCACATCTACCCCGATGAAAGCTTCGGGCATCAGCTCTTTTATTTTATAAACCTTAGACGCAAAAAGAGCTGTATCATATTTTCTACGCATGAGCGTCAAAACCGAATCCGAGCCCGATTGCAAGGGTATGTGAAAATGAGGTGCAAATCGCTTAGACTGAGCCACAAAATTGAGTATTTCGTCTGTCAATAAATTGGGCTCTATCGACGAAATGCGGAAACGCTCTATGCCATCAACCTCATCCAAGGCTATGAGCAAATCTATGAGCTTATTGTCCGTGCTGCGACCAAAATCGCCAATATTAACCCCCGTGAGCACAATTTCTTTTACCCCCGAAGCTGCTACCTCTACTGCCTTTGCTACCAAATCCTCAATCTTGCCATTGCGACTACGCCCTCGGGCAAAGGGAATAGTACAGTAAGTACAATAATAATCGCAGCCGTCTTGAACTTTCAAGAAAGAGCGGGTCCTGTAGTCTTGCGAACAAGAATGCGTAAAATCGCAAATATCTTTTACCGGACTTATGGCAAGTTTGTATCCTTGTTTGTCTGAAAGAGATAATCGTAAATGGAGCAAAATATCAATTTTTTGATTCGTTCCCAAAACTAAATCTACACCTTCAATAGAAGCAACTTCTTGCGGCTTTAATTGGGCATAACAACCTGTAACTACGACAAAAGCCTTGGGGTGATCTTTCTGAATTTTGCGAATAAGATAACGACATTTTTTGTCGGCAACATCCGTTACCGAACAGGTATTGACAATACAAATATCGGCAATCTCTCCTGCCTCAACTTTGTGTATTCCCTCTGAGGCTAATTGCTGCCCAATGGTAGAAGTCTCGGCATAATTCAACTTGCAACCTAGGGTGTAGTATGCAGCCTTCTTATTCTCAAATACTTGCGAATCTATCATCTGTTTTTTATTGTTTTTGAATGCAAAGTTAGGCATTTTGACTCGTTTTGGAATGATTTTCTTTGAGAATAAGAATATAGTATCTAAATTTGTCGCAATTTACAATACATAAAGACTATGAATAAAGAAAATTTAATAGGGATCTTCGCCCGTAGTTTCAATAAAAACTGGGATCTTCCTGCTCTCTCTAATTTTGGAGAAGATAAAATATTTTTTTACAAAGATTTGGCCCTAGAAATAGAAAAACTTCATATGGTTTTTCAGCAACTAAATATTAAAAGAGGGGATAAAATAGCTCTAATTGGAAAAAATACCTCCTCATGGTGCATTTCTTATTTGGCTACAATAAGCTATGGAGCCATCATTGTGCCCATACTCCAGGATTTCAATCCTCAGGATGTTCATCACATTGTGAACCATTCGGATACATCCATACTTTTTGCTTCCGATCAAATTTGGGAGAGCCTTGATTGCAAGGAAATACCAAATCTAAAACTAGCATTTTCCCTCTCCGAAAATAGGCTCTTGTACAAAAAAGAAGGGGAGAGTTTTAATCTTACAAACCAAGAGGTAGAAGCCCGCATAAAGGATAAGTATCCCAAAGGATTTTCCAAAGAAGATATTAAGTATGCAGAAACCAATAAGGACGATGTTGTAGTAATAAGCTATACCTCAGGAACAACAGGTTTTAGCAAGGGAGTAATGCTAACTGGAAAGAACCTTGCAGGCAATATTACCTTTGCTACAGACCAAAATTTCGTACGCAAAAACGATCGTCTGCTGTCGTTTCTTCCTCTGGCCCATACCTTTGGATGTGCCTTTGAGTTCCTAACAGCAATCAGCATAGGAGCATTTACCACATTGCTAGGAAAAATGCCCTCCCCAAAAATATTGCTTGCTGCCTTCCAAGAGGTAAGGCCAGACCTAATAATTAGTGTGCCTCTAATATTTGAAAAAATATATAAAAATGCTGTGCGCCCTCAATTACAGAAAAAAACTACCATATGGGCCCTAAAAATTGGCTTCCTAAGAGTGCTAATATATAAAAAAATAAGAAACAAATTAATGGCAAGTTTGGGAGGGCAACTTAGAGAAGTAATCATCGGAGGAGCCTCTCTAAATGGAGAAGTAGAGAACTTCTTTCACGCCATAAAATTCCCTCTTACCATAGGATATGGAATGACCGAGTGCGCGCCACTGATAAGTTATGCCCCCAGCAATAAGTTCATTCCCTCCTCCTGCGGACGCATTGTCGATAATATGCAAGTAAGAATAGACTCCAAAGACCCACACAATACAGCGGGAGAAATACAGGTTAAGGGAGCTCACGTAATGAAGGGATATTATAAAAACCAAGGCGCCACAGACGATATGTTTACCCACGATGGATGGCTCAAAACAGGGGATCTGGGAACCATAGACAAGGATATGAATATTTATATAAGAGGGCGATCCAAGAGCATGATACTCACAAGTAGTGGACAAAACATATACCCCGAAGAGATAGAGGCCAAACTAAACAACCTCCCGTATATGATGGAAAGCCTTGTTATGTACCAAAACAACAAACTCATAGCCTCAGTATTTCCAGATTATGAAGCCCTTGACAAAGAGGGGATAGACCATAGCGAGATTCCCGCAATTCTTGAAAAAAACAGAAAGGCTCTCAACGCCACAACGGCATCGTACGAAAACCTTGCAGAGATACAGCTCAACGCCATAGAATTTAAGAAAACTCCCAAAAGAAGTATCAAGCGATATCTCTACACAAAATAAAGATACAATAATTTGTGCTTTTTTTTGCCCAAAAGATTGCCAATCAAAAGAAATGTTGTAAATTTGCACGCCGATTATTATTCAATAACATTAAGTCTTTGATAATGAACTTTTTATTCCAACTTTATAAATTAAAGTCAGAAAGTAAAAATCAAAGAAGGAATTATTAACAAATAAAAAAACAAAAAAGCAGTGAATACTTTAAGTTACAAGACCATTTCTGCCAACAAAGCAACAGTAGAAAAAGAATGGGTTGTTGTGGATGCGACAGGCCACCACTTGGGTCGCTTTGCTTCAAAAGTGGCAAAGATTTTGAGAGGAAAATACAAACCCAACTTTACCCCTCATGTGGATTGTGGTGATAATGTTATCATCATCAATGCTGATAAAATTGAGATGACGGGTAACAAATGGAACGATCGTGTCTATTTGAGATATTCGGGCTATCCTGGAGGACAAAAAGGAACTACCGCCGCACAATTGCTAAAAAAAGGCAGCGACAGATTGTTCAAAAAAACCCTCAAAGGTATGCTTCCTAAAAATCGCTTGGGCGATAAAATATTGGGAAATGTATATATTTATGATGGTGAAAAACACAGTCATGAAGCGCAAAAACCAAGAAACCTAGACATTAACTCGTTAAAATAATAAGAAATGGAAGTAATAAATGCATTGGGACGACGCAAGGCTGCTGTAGCTCGCGTTTACCTCAAACAAGGATCTGGAAAAATTATTATCAACAAGCGTGAGCTTGCTATATACTTTCCCTCTCCATTATTGCAATACGTTGTAAGACAACCACTTAACAAACTAGGGGTAGTCGAGCAATACGACGTAATGATTAATTTAAATGGTGGTGGATTCAAAGGACAGTCTGAGGCTGCTCGCTTGGGTATCGCTAGAGCCCTAGTGAAAATCAATCCTGAAGACAAATCAGCACTTCGTGCAGAAGGTTTTATGACTCGTGATCCTCGTGAAGTAGAAAGAAAAAAACCAGGACAACCAAAAGCGAGAAAGAAATTCCAATTCTCTAAACGTTAATACCCTATTCTTATATAGAATATTAATTGGCTATATGGGGATTTATAAAAAGGAGCTATAACAAATTCTAATCTATAGAATATGCTCCGATTGTTTAGTATCTAAATCAATGGGACTTGCTATGCTTATATATAAGCAAACAACTACCTGCGGATTAAATTCAAACAAAGAAGGTAAACAAATTAAAAAAACAAAAAATGTCTCAACTTAATTTTGACCAGCTATTAGAAGCTGGAGCACACTTTGGTCACTTGAAAAGAAAATGGAATCCAGCAATGGCTCCATACATATTTATGGAACGCAATGGCATCCATATCATTGACCTATACAAAACAATTGCTAAGGCCGACGAAGCTGCCGCCGCATTGAAACAAATAGCCAAATCTGGTCGCCGAATATTATTCGTCGCCACCAAAAAACAGGCAAAAGAAACTGTTGCCGACAAAGCCTCTTCTGTAGGAATGCCCTACGTAACAGAACGCTGGCCAGGAGGTATGCTTACCAACTTCCCAACAATTAGAAAGGCTGTAAAGAAAATGACCATCATAGACAAAATGGCTACCGATGGTACTTTCGATGCTCTTTCTAAGAGAGAAAAATTGCAGATAACTCGTCAACGCGCCAAATTAGAAAAAAACCTTGGTTCTATTTCTGATTTGAATCGCCTGCCTTCAGCACTTTTTATTATCGATGTTATGAAAGAACACATCGCTATAGCTGAGGCCAATCGCTTGGGAATACCTGTTTTTGCGATAGTTGACACAAACTCAAATCCTGACAAGGTAGACTTCGTTATCCCCGCAAATGATGACGCAAGCAAATCTATAGAAGTCATCATGACCGCCATGTGTGATGCTATTAAAGAAGGACTTGAAGAAAGAAAGGTTGAGAAAATAGATACCAACACCAACAACGAAGAAGAAACAAACGCAGCTCCTCGCAGAGAGAGAAAGGCAAAAACTCTTAAGAAAGATACTACTATCAACACGCAAGCTACTGCTACAGAAGAAATAGTAGAAGCAAGCGCTCCTGAAGTTGCTCCCGAGGCTACACCTGAAGTTGCTCCTGAAGCTACTACCGAGGCTACACCTGAAGCTACTACCGAAGTAAAAACTGAGGAGGTGGAAGTAAAAGTTGATCAAGAAGTAAAAAGCGATGAAGCTCAAGCTTAATATATAGATTTATCTCATTTAAGCAGATGCCAATATGCCGAGGACTAGAATTATTTCGTTTGGCTTATTGGCATTTGTTTTTACATTTATTATTCTAACATTATAAAAAATATACAATTATGGCAGTTACAATGGCAGATATTACTCACCTTCGCAAAATGACAGGTGCAGGTATGATGGACTGTAAGAATGCTCTCAACGAGGCAAATGGTGATTATGACAAGGCAATAGAAATTATTCGCAAGAAAGGACAGGCTTTTGCTGCAAAAAGAGAAGACCGAGAGGCTTCCGAAGGTTGCTGTTTGGCTGTGTCTAAAGGAAATTTTGCTGCCATATTTGCCCTAAAATGTGAAACCGATTTTGTGGCTATCAATAGCGACTTTGTAGCTCTTACCCAATCTATACTTGACAAGGCTGTAGAAAACAAGCCCCAAGATGCAGATGCCCTAAAAGCAATGCAAATAGGAGCTAGCGATGTGGCTAGTCTTATAACCGACAGGATTGGTATAACTGGCGAAAAAATGGAGATTGGTGCCTACGAATCTATACAAGCTCCTACCACAGTGGCTTATATTCATCCGGGCAACAAGCTTGCCACCATTGTTGGATTCAACCAAGAGAATGTAGATACTCAAGTGGCTCGTGACATTGCTATGCAGGTTGCTGCAATGAATCCGGTGGCTTTGACCAAAGACCAAGTGAGTCCCGAAGTTGTAGCCAGAGAACTTAAAATAGCTAGAGAAAAAGCACAAGAGGCTGGCAAACCCGAAGCCATACTTGATAGAATAGCTGAAGGAGCCCTAAACAAGTACTACCAAGAAAATACCCTTTTGGCACAAGCTTTTGTAAAGGACAACAAAATGACAATAGAAGCATATTTGAAAAAACAAAATAAAGACCTCACTATTGTTGATTTCAAGAGGGTTTCTTTGAATATCGACTAAGCTCAATATTAAATAATAAAGCTATCAAAACTCATAATAAATTTTGATAACTTGTTAAATACAAAAATCCCCAGGTAAATAAATTTTACCTGGGGATTTTTGTATTTAAACTTAGCCCTCAACCCTCATTGAGATTATATAAGATTAAGCCTGCCTTGCTTTTACCTTCTCTTGCACTATGGCATCAATCACAGCCACAGTTGCAATATTAACAATATCACTAACCGAACTTTCAATATCGGTAAAGTGAATAGGCTTATTTAGTCCCATCTGAATAGGACCTATCATTTGTCCACCTCCCATTTCTTGCAATAGCTTTTGTGCTGTATTGGCAGAGCTAAGATTAGGGAAAATAAGGGTGTTCACATCTTTTCCTTTCAACTTGTTGAAAGGGTATTTTCTATCCCTCAAATCCTTATCGAGGGCAAAATTTACCTGCATCTCTCCATCTATTGGCAAGTCGGGATAAAGCTCTTGCAACTTGCCTACAACCTGATGAACACTATGGGGACTACCAGTAGCATCGGCACCAAAATTTGAATATGAAACCATTGCGATGACGGGAGTATGCGCAAAGAAAGAAACAGCATCTCGGGCCAAACAAGCTACATCAAATAAGACTTCCGCCGAAGGATGACGATTAATAAGTGTATCGGCAAGGAAGAAAGTGCCCTTCTTGCCTGTCATAATGTGCATGGCACCAAAATGCTTGTACCCCTCTTTAATGCCTATCACTTCTTTGGCAACTTTGATTGTTTCGGAATATTTGGTATAAACCCCTGTGATAAATGCGTCGGCATCGCCGGTTTCTACCATCATCATTCCAAAATAGCTGGGATCATACATCTTATCAATAGACTCATCGAGAGTAGCACCTTCCCTACCTCTTTTTTCTGAAAATGTTTTAGCATAGCGCTCTCTTCTGTCCTCTTCTCGGGCATGACGAAGGTTTACAATCTCAAGTCCGGTAAGATCCAATTGCAATTCTTGCGCTAGTTTGCCTATCCTTTCTTCATTTCCCAATAGCACAGGAAAACAAATCCCTTCGGCCTTAGCTCTTACGGCAGCCTTAATCATATTTTCGTGATTTCCTTCGGCAAAAACTACTCTCTTGGGGTTTTGCTTAGCCATATCTTCAAACTGGCGAATAAGCTTATTGTCATATCCCATTAGATCCCTAAGACTCCTGGCATAAGCGTCCCAGTCACTGATATTCTTTCGGGCAACTCCCGAATCAATAGCTGCCTTAGCTACAGCAATAGAAACGCAGGTAAGCAAACGAGGGTCTAAGGGTTTGGGAATGATATAATCTTTGCTGAAAACCAATCTATTGATACCATAAGCAGCATTTACAACATCGGGCACAGATTCTTTTGCCAAATCGGCTATAGCCTTTACTGCCGCCAACTTCATTTCTTCATTGATAGTTTTTGCCCTTACATCCAAAGCTCCCCTAAAAATATATGGAAAACCCAATACATTGTTTATCTGGTTGGGGTAATCCGATCTGCCTGTAGCAAAAATAATGTCTTCTCTTGATGCTTTTGCTTTCTCATAAGAGATTTCAGGATTAGGATTTGCCAAAGCAAAGATAATTGGGCGATCATTCATGCTCTTTACCATATCCTCACTCAAAACATCGGCTACAGAGAGGCCCAAAAATACATCGGCTCCAAGCATTGCTTCTGACAAGGTATTGATATTTTTGTCGGTCGCAAAAGCTTTCTTCGAGTCATTAAGGTCGGTACGAGAGGTATTGATAACTCCCTTGCTATCGCACATAATGATATTAGCTTTTTTTGCCCCCAATGCCATGTATAATTTTGTGCATGAATTGGCCGCTGCCCCTGCCCCATTAACAACAATTTGAACCTCTTCGATTTTTTTACCTGTCAGCTCCAAGGCATTTAGTAGCCCTGCCGAAGATATAATAGCCGTTCCATGCTGATCGTCGTGCATTACTGGAATATCTAATTCTTCCTTTAGGCGTTTTTCTATTTCAAAACACTCGGGAGCCTTAATATCTTCCAAATTAATACCGCCAAAGGTAGGTGCTATTGCCTTAACGGTCTGAATAAACTTCTCCGTATCTGTTTCGTCTACCTCTATATCAAAAACATCTATGCCTGCAAAGATTTTAAAAAGAAGTCCCTTGCCCTCCATCACTGGCTTTCCTGCCAAAGCGCCAATATCTCCCAGCCCAAGCACAGCGGTACCGTTAGATATTACACCCACCAAATTGCCTTTTGCAGTATAATCGTAAGCAGCCTCAGGATTTTTCTCTATTTCCAAACATGGCTCTGCCACTCCCGGAGAATATGCCAGAGAAAGATCGGCCTGCGTGCTGTGAGGTTTAGTTGGAACTACTTCTATCTTACCTGGCTTCCCTTGTGAATGATACAACAAGGCTGCCTCTTTTGTTACCTTAGCCATTTTATACTAATTTTATGAGTTGTTTGTTTTGTAGAATTACAAATATAAGCTTTTATTCACCCGAAAACACAAAAAAATCCAATAAAAACAAGTTCTTAATAAAATATTTACATTTTTTAGAAATATTATAGCAACAAGCAATATGTTAATTTCATATCTTTGCCACTATAATGGCATCCCTAATTCGAACATTTAGTTTCATAAAAAAATATTATAAGTAAAAAATGAAAAAAATAAAAGAAATCACACTATTCACCAATGGCGACTCTAATGACCTCAGTGTTTTTTCAAACGTACCCTATTTTTTTGCTCAAACACTAATTTCAAAAGGAATTAAAGTAAACAGAGTTGATATCGGAATATCAAAAAAAATGGAGAACCCGATTTTCTTGAAAAGCAAACCATCAAACGTGAGGATTCAAATATAGAAAATGCAGATCTTGTTTTCGTTTTATTTCCAAGCATTACCCAATATATGAAAGAGCAGTATTCAAACAAAAATATTAACTACATCGGAAATGTTATTAATGCAATGGAGCAACCCTCAAAAGCAAATATTACTGCTCAAAAAAACAAATCCAACAAGCTGCTTTTTATTGGCAATAAGGCATACAAAGAAGGTGCAGAATGCCTTATAAAAAGTTTCGCATCCCTAAAAGCGCACTATTACGACCTAACACTAGACATCATTGGAATGCAGGAAAGCGATTTTACAGAATTGCCGCAAGGCGTTTGCTGTCACGGATATTTAAACAAGGGAAATGAAAACGATCTAAATATATTTTACGAGTTGATGCGCGAATCTAAGATATTTATCAATACAACACCCAAATGGGGTGCTTTTTCTGCTACCTTAGAAGCCATGTATTTTTATACGCCAATTATTATAAGTCCTTACAAAGAATTTATTGAAACATTTGGCCCGCATATTGATTTCGGATATTTTTGCGAATTAAATCAAACAGTATTATTGACTGAAAATATAAAAATAATTTTAGACCTCCCTTACGAAAAATTCGACAAATTATGTGTTAACGCACATTCGGCTGTCGCAGACTATAGTTGGGCTAATTATATTGACAAATTCTTAGAAAAAACAGAATCCCTTATAATAGAAAAAGAGATGCACAGATAAGCTCCGTACATCTCTTTTTCTATTATTGGGCTTAATTAAACCTATTATTTTAAATACTGATACTTTAATCAAATAATTTCTGAAAGCGATTGAATATTTCTTTCTTTACCGATTCGTTAGGCTTGAAATTTTCGGAATTTTCTAAGTCTGCAAGTATTTTCGTCTCTCCCTCACTTAGCTTTCGAGGCACATAAACACTAATATTAATTAGCAAATCGCCTGTTCCATATCTATTTACACTAGGAAGCCCCTTATTTCTCAAGCGCAAAACCTTTCCTGGCTGAGTGCCTGGCTCTATCTTTATTTTTGCCTTTCCGTCAACTGTAGGCACCTCAATACTTCCTCCCATAGCGGCAGTTGAAAAACTAAGTAATAGATTGTATATCAAATCATTTTCGTCCCTCAACAAGTCGGGGTGTTGCTCTTCCTCTACCACTATCAAAAGATCGCCATTGACACCGCCACGCCTAGCCGCATTGCCTTTGCCACTTAGAGAAAGTTGCATTCCTGCAGCCACTCCAGCGGGTATATTGATTGTTATCACCTCATCATCCTTGACAATACCTTCGCCATTGCATTTTTTGCACTTATTGGTAATTGTCTTTCCCTGTCCGCTACAAGACTCGCAGGTGTTTGCCGTCTGCATCTGACCAAGTATGGTGTTTACTACCCTTGTAACCTGCCCCGAGCCCCTACAAGTCTGACAAGTTGTAAAAGCATCCTTGCCCTCTGCTCCTGTGCCTGAACAGGGCTTACAACTAATATATTTTTTGACCTTAATTTTTTTCTCTACTCCCGTAGATACTTCTTTAAGAGTCAATTTTACCTTGACCCTCAAATCGGAGCCTCTATTTACCTTTTGAGACTGCTGTCTGCCACCTCCAAAACCACCGAATCCGCCTCCAAAATGACCTCCAAAAACATCGCCAAACTGTGAGAAAATATCGTCCATAGACATTCCTCCTCCTCCTCCTCCGTGGCCTCCTCCGGAAGCTCCACCAACACCAGCATGACCAAACTGATCATAACGCTGACGCTTTTCAACATTGCCCAGAATTTCATATGCTTCAGCTGCAACTTTGAATTTTTCTTCTGCCTCCTTATTGTCGGGGTTTTTATCAGGATGATATAGTATAGCCTTCTTTCGATAAGCTTTTTTTATTTCGTCGGCTGAGGCATTTTTTGATACGCCCAGCACCTCATAATAATCTTGTTTTGCCATTATTTTTTTATCGAATTTATTCAGCCACCACTACCTTGGCATGCCTTATTACCTTACCGTTTAACATATATCCTTTTTGAGTACAATCAATAACCCTCCCTTTGAGATCTTCTGAGGTAGCAGGAATCGTAGCGATAGCCTCAAAAAGATCATCGTCAAACACCTTATCCTCCGTCTCTATAGATTTCAATCCCTGCTTGTTGATATAAGAAATAAATTTTTGGTAAATCAAATTAAGTCCTTCCGATACCGTCTCTGCACCCATGCTGGGGTTCATATTTGACAATGCGCGATCAAAATCATCGATTACAGGCAAAAGATCGCATAAAGTTCTTTCCCCTCCATTTCTAATTAGATCTGCCTTTTCTTTTAAGGTGCGCTTTCTATAATTGTCATATTCCGCCACCAAGCGCAAATGCGTATCTTTTATAGCTGATAACTTATCAGCCAAATTGTCAGCTTCATCTACTTCTTTAGAATCAGAGTCAGCATTTTCATGAATATTTGTCATGTTTTCAGATGAATTGTCAGCAGTCTGCATTTCTAATTCTGTATCCTTAAATGTTTTGTTCTTTGTCATTACAATATACTTTTTATTAATAACCTGTTAATGAGAAACTTAAGCCAAAATGAATAATCATCACTGAAGCCTTTCATTACATTAGGTTCAAATATATTGCCATAATATTTCTTATAATGAATATTAGTTGTAATTTTGTGTCCAATTAGTTTAAATTAATATATTTTAGAACATAAACTTGAGTAAAAAAAATATGAAATATTTTATATCATTTTTCACAGCATTTATGCTTATTCAGAGCAGTTTTGGTTTAACTACAGAGGGCTCCAAATCCCATAATTGCCGCTATGGATTTTCCTTTGAAATAAGTCAACAACGAAACTGGGCATATCAGCAAGCTCTAGTAAGTTCAATTATTCCACTCTCTCCTGCAAGTTTTAGCAAATTGCAAATCAACGACATCATTGAAACTATAAACGGAATAGCGGCACACAAGCTGACGGCAGAGGAAATTAGAGCCCTGCTTTTTGACAACACAAAAGAGAGTTTAAGAATGGAAGTTACCAATTTAGGGTATAAATCCAAAGAAATTTTGCTGCAACAAGATTGTAAGAAATCAAATTCCATAAACGAATCCGAACTGGCAGAGGCTTATTCTTTTTATAGTTTAGAAAACACAAGCACTCGCTCTTTTGTATGTCCTTTCAAAACATCTTTTCATGAAGACGTAAATTTACTCGCATACTCCAGTTTTGGATTTTCCCCTGTAGACGAATCTAACACAAAACTAGAAAATTATATCAATCTGCAAATAAAATCAGAACTAGAAAAAAAGGGAATGACCTATATAGAAAGAAATCCTGACCTTCTTATCAATACCTACTACTCCTACAAAAAAAATCCTAATTATGTGGGCAACAGCAATGCTGACAGATTTCCTACTGAATATAGATTCAACATACATTCCAACAAAATGGAAAAGCTTCCCATCTATTTCAATCCCCTGATAAATTCTAAGGAGGCAGAGTTTATACTAAATCTTGGAGTACGCCTTGTTGACAAAAAAAAATCAAGCGCCAATAGACTATTTGTTGTCTGGGAGTGCGAGGCCAACGAATTGCTGCAATCCAATTTGAGCTTAGAAAACTATTCCCTTGTGCACATTCCTCTTATGTTCATGCAATATCCTTTTGCCAAAACCAAAGAAACGGCACAATTCAAATATACTAAAAAGAGGTATAATTTTACTGGTATCAGCTACAATATAGACAACCTTAGAGAAATAAACGATGTAGACAAAATGTCGCCTGCCTACAAATCAAGACTACAAGCGGGAGATATTGTGCAAAAAATAAATGGACTTAAAATGAATGACAATCTGAAGGATGCCAGCAATGCCTACAAACAATTCATCTTTCAAACGATTATGCTCAGAGACTATAATGTCAAGTTCACCAATACCGAAGGTTTTACAAACTGTATGTATTGGGATAAATTAAAATACTCTAAAATAGCTGACGCCTTTCAAAGACAAGAGTACAAAACAGAATTTTCATACCTATACTTCTTTGAGCCCTATATCAATCCTTCGGGAACAAACATCCTCAGCTTTCAAATAAAAAGAGATAAATCAGTAATGGAAGTAAGTCTTAGTCCTGCCATAAGAATAGAGGAATCTCTTGAAACATACTAATTTCTAGCCTAAGATTTTTTTATACTAAAAAATCTTAGCTTGGGATAATAAAAAAAGCTCAACAAATTGTTGAGCTTTTTTTATTATAAAGTTTTATTAAAACTTATTTGTTAAGCATTCACTTGAGCCATATAAGCCACTAAGTCCAACACCTTGCTAGAATAACCCCACTCATTGTCATACCAGCCTACTACCTTTACGAAAGTTGGGCTCAATTGAATACCAGCTTTGGCATCAAAGATAGACGTACGAGGATCGCCAATAAAATCAGCAGAAACCACTTGGTCTTCAGTATATCCTAATACTCCCTTCAATTCTCCTTCAGAAGCATCTTTCATAGCCTTACAAATTTCTTCGTAGCTAGCATTTTTTGCCAAACGAGCAGTTAAGTCAACAACTGAAACGTCTAAGGTAGGAACACGGAATGCCATACCAGTTAATTTGCCATTCAACTCAGGAATTACCTTACCCACAGCTTTCGCCGCTCCTGTAGAAGAAGGGATAATGTTTCCAGCAGCAGCACGCCCGCCTCTCCAGTCTTTGGCTGAAGGAGCATCTACTGTTTTTTGTGTGTTGGTTGTTGCATGAACTGTTGTCATCAAGGCTTCAACGATACCAAATTTGTCATTCAATACCTTAGCTATAGGAGCTAAGCAATTGGTTGTACAAGAGGCATTTGATACAAATTGCTCGCCTTTTGTATATGTTTTGTGATTTACTCCACATACATACATACGAGTATCATCCTTAGAAGGAGCTGACATAATAACATATTTTGCACCTGCAGTTATGTGGCCCTGAGCTGATTCTTTTGAAAGAAAAAGACCTGTCGACTCAACAATATACTCGGCACCAACAGCATCCCACTTAAGATCCGCTGGGTTTTTTTCTGCAGTTACACGGATTTCCTTTCCGTTAACTACCAACTTGCCATCTTTCACCTCTACGGTGCCATCAAAACGTCCATGAACAGAGTCATAACGCAGCATATAAGCCATGTATTCAACATCGATTAGGTCATTTACACCTACAATTTGAATGTCTTTTCTTGCTTGTGCTGCACGGAAAACCAAACGCCCGATACGGCCAAAACCATTAATACCTACCTTGATCATTTTTTTTAAATTTATTGTTAGAAAAAATACTTATTTAAATTGGATAATATCACCTTATCTCTTAAAGATACAAAATTAACGAAATTTTTCTTCAATCAGAAACAAAAAAGCAATTAATTTATTCCATTAACAGCCACAGGGCGTAGCGCAAGATAAAAAAAACATGGCGAAAACCGCAAGAGCCGAAATTGACAAGACTGCGAGCCTAAAAGACTTATTATCGGAAAACTTCAACATAATGATTATATTTAGTTTATTTACAAATACTAACAAGAGAAATTTCCCTAATAGACAAAAAAACTTAGCTTATCTTGCAAATATACAAATAATTTACGTATCTTTAGCCAAATAATGAAAAAAAATGATTTTAAATTAGGCACCAAATAAATTATGGAAATAAATTACAGGTTATGAAAATGATGAAAGAGTTTAGGGAGTTCGCAATGAAAGGAAATGTTGTGGATATGGCGGTAGGTATTATCATTGGTGGTGCATTTGGGAAAATCGTGAGCTCTATAGTATCTGATATCATTATGCCTCCCATAGGTGTGTTAATTGGAGGTGTCAATTTTACAGATCTAAAAATAATAATTAAACATGCTGATATCGACAGTCTTGGCAACATTACATCACCTGCCGTAGCTATCAATTATGGGACTTTTATCCAAACAAGCCTTGATTTTATAATTATATCATTCGTAATATTTATGATGGTTAAGGGGATTAATTCACTACGAAAAAGCGAAATAGAAACGCAAACTCCTATACCATCAGAGCCTACTCCAAGCAAAGAGGAGGTCTTATTGACTGAAATACGTGACTTGCTAAAAAATAATAGGTAATCAATAGATATTCAATAGATGTTCAAAAAACATGCACCAATATCCAAATTTAAATAAGACTTGTATAAACATAAAAAAAATATAATTATGAAAAAGAAATCTGTTTTAATGATAGTGCTCAGTGCATTGCTGACTCTATCCTGCGGGACTCAAAAAGAAGCCAACAGTGAAAAAAATATGGCTCTTCAAAAAGAAGTGGAAGAAATGATACTCGCAAAAAAATATAGCATCAAAGCGAATTATGCTATGCCAATGAAAGGGAAACAAATATACCTTAGTTCGGCGTATGATATGAGGATTCAGAATGATTCGGCATATGCCCACCTACCTTATTTCGGAGTGGCATATAGTGCACCAATGGGAAGCGAGGGAGGAATTAAATTTCAAGAACCCATGAAAAACTATAAGGCTAGCAAAAAAGATAAAAATGGAGAGTGGAATATTTCTTTCAAAGCAAATGACAAGAGCGGCTCTTATGACGTAAATATTAGCATATACCAGAATGGGAAAGCCTCTATATACATCAATCCAGTACAACGACAAGCTATTAGTTTTTTGGGGGAACTTATATTTGACAAGAAACTTGATAAGAATAACGATTAATCTTGTGCCGACATTTGCTTTATAATGCCGTAAGCCTTAACAATTCCCAGCTCGCCAGACTTGCTTAAATCTGAGATTCCCTTTTCTGTATTTCCTAAAAACAGGTGAGTGAGTCCTCTATTGTAGTATGCCTCAGCAAATTCAGCATCTCTGAGTATCACCTCAGAATAGTCGACCAAGGCTGCCCTAAAGTCTTTTTGTGCGCAGCGAAGGTTGGCTCTATTGAAATAGGCGGTAATAAAATATGGATGCAAGGCAATGACTGCAGCATAATCTTTGAGAATCAGGTCGTACTCAATAGCATATTTAGTATCTGCTATTTTCTTTTCGGTTTCCTTATCTTCATTTTTTTTGCCAACAAAAGAAACTGTATTCTTGCCAATAACTTGGGCTCCTTTCCTGGTGAAATTAAGGTCCAAATCTTGACTGTTCTCTAAAGGATCGGACCCATAGCGCTCTAGCTGTATTTTTTTGTAAGTCACCACCGCCCGATTGAAATAAGCTAGTGCAAAATTTTTGTCTATATCTATACATCTACCAAAATCATTAATGGATTCGGTAAGGTCTTGGAGAAGCATAAAATCGATTGCTCTACCAAAATAGGCATAAGCATCCTGTGGATTCTCCACCAACTTTAGAGAAAAAGCATCTATAGACTTAAAATGGTCATCGGCTTGCTGGTCAGAAAGGGAAGCCTCCTTATTGATTAAGCGCAATTGCAAAGGTAGAATATTCTGCTTATTGAAGTCGGCAACAATTTTTTCAAAATGAGGAGCTACACTCAATTCTTCAACTTTTTCGTAGTATGAGAGGATAAACTGTGGTTCCAAATCAATTTTTACCTGCTTATCTTGTACTCTTCCCCGTATTTCATTCGTATATTTTGAACTACTCTCTTCGCCCTTGTCATAAGTAACCAAACGATTGAATTTCTCTATCGACTTATCGGATTTCTCCCGCGTTTTTTCGCTTTTATCCTTGCCACCCTCTTTGCCTTCTTCTTTTTGAGCAATAGCAGTATTAGCATCTACACCTCCATTTTTTTTCTTCTCTTCACGTTCTTTTATTAGCTTTTGCTCCAGATTGTAGGCTAGCCAATAATCTTGATCAGCTCCCCTAGCATCACGAGCAGATTTTTTCATATTGGAACGCATATAAAATCCCGGAACAAAATTAGGATATTCCTCCAACACAATATTTAGGTCTTGGATAGCTCCTCTGTAATCTGCTATTTCGGATTTTAGCGTAGCTCTATTGTATATTGCACTAAAATTGTCAGATTCATTTTCTATGACAACATCAAAATCTTCAATTGCCCTATTGTTATCGCCCACCTGAGCTCTCAATAAACCACGATTAAAACGGGCAACAGTATTGGTAGGCTCCATAGAAATTACGGAATTGTAGTCCGCCATGGTTCCTCTTAGATCATTGAGGTAAAACTTAACGAGTCCTCTATTGATATAAAAACCTATTTGGCGAGGGTCTAAACGAATAGCCTCATTAAAATCGGTCAGAGCTTCCTCATACTTTTCCATTTGAAAGAGCAGCATCCCTCTTTGAGCATAGGAAGTAGGATAAAACTTGTCTATTTCCAAACTTTTCTCATAATCTGCAAGCGCCAAGAGTGTATCGCCTCTTTCTGAATAGAGAGCCCCTCGGGTAAGGTAGCCGTGGGCAAAATTAGGAAAATGAAGCAACAACTTATCGAGTGTCAGCTTAGCCTCGGCATATTGCTTACCCTGAATGTGAGCAATCCCCTTATTTATAAGCATTTGCCTATCTTCTGGATTAAACTCTAATCCTTTTTCATAATCTTTAACTGCAGCCCCAAAATCGTGAAGGTTCTGGTAAGCAGCTCCCCTACTTTGATAGGCGTAAATTAAGAAGGCGTTTCTTTCCAAGGCCGACGATATATCGTCTACAGCGCCTTGATAATCCTCGAGGTTGAACTTTGCAATTCCTCGGTATAGATAGGGCTCTGCCAAATAAGGCTTTGCCTTAACCACCTGGTTGAAATATTGAATAGACAGTATATAGTCCTCAAAATAGAGGGCATTTCGCCCTATTGCCAAAACTCTATCGGTATTGACCTGTGCCGCAAGATTGCTCAAGACTGCCACTGAAAATAATATACAAAGGAAGATTCGCCTCACATCAATTTTGATTTTGCTCATCCACAAACTCATCATTATTATAATAAGAATTGTGCTTATGATAGTAAGAACTTTTTCCGTAATAATTTCTACTGGCATAATAGTTTCCATCCAAGTCTACGTCATTGTATATTATTGCCATTTTACCACTTGTTACATCTCCCTTAAATTCACTTATTGTATGTTTAAAAAAGTTTCTATTTGTCTTTTCATTTCTTACAACATATAATACAACATCTGCTAATTTGGCAAGGAAATGAGCGTCAGAAACTAAGCCTACAGGACTACAGTCAAGAATTATATATTCATATTCTTTAGACAAAAAGCTCAGTAACTTTTTTGTCATCTCGGAATTTATTAATTCACTTGGATTGGGGGGGATTGTTCCTGCGGGCAAAATGTCAAATCCAAAATCAGGATGAGAAATAACTACATCTGCTAAACTAGCCTTTCCAATGAGAAAGTTAGACAATCCTTTTTGAGTATCCAGATCCAAAGCCTTGGACAAAGCGGGTCGTCGCAAGTCAAAGTCAATCATCAAAGTTTTTTTGCCTGTCATCTGATACGCTGAGGCTAGGTTGCAAGCGACGAATGTTTTTCCATCCCTAGGTTCGGTGGAAGTAATAAGCATTACTATTGGGGAATCCCTCTTGGTAAGGTATATCATCCGCGACCTTAAGTGTCGGAAATTTTCGGCAAAACTTGATTTTGGATACTTATACAAAACCATCATTTCTTTTCTTTCGGTATGCTCTATGGTACCTAATATTGGCAGTTCAGAAATTTTTTCTACTTCTGAGCGCGACTGTATGGATGTTTTTAGCAAAACTTCTTTCAAGAAAATGAAAATAATCGTTAATATAAGTCCTGTTACAACAAAATAAACGTAGGTGTTAGAAATATCCCCAGCATTCACAAGTCCTGTTGTCCTGGCATTATCAAGTACTAAGTTGTCGGGCATATTTGAGGCCAACTGTATTTGACTTTCTATCCTTCTTTGAAGCAAATAGGTATTGTAAGAGTCGTTAATTTTGAAATCTCTTTCATGCGTCAACAATTTTCTTTCTTTGTCGGGTAGGCTAGCAACTTCTGCGCTAAGCTTAGAATAGCGTTGATTGAGATCGGCCTCTTCAATTCCAATAGAATTTTTCATAGAAACTATTGACTGATTTATACTAGATTTTATATCTGTCAATTGGAGTTTATATCGCTTATAAATAGGGTTTTCCGAACCTAATCCCTTTATCTCAAAAAATATATCATTGTATTTGGAGACAAGCACAGCCAATTCTACATCTTGTATTCCCATAGAGGATGGGGGCACTAAATTTCCATCTTCTTTTTTTAAGTTGTCTTGCAAAAATTTTGTATATTCCTTTCTAAGTCTTATTTCTGCTTTTTTCTTATCTAAATCTACCAGCTCGGTACTTGAACGCAAAGAATTGTCCGAACTAAATATTCCCGCTTGCGACTGATAAGCATTGAGCTTCGACTCTGCGGAAGAGATAGAATCTTTAAGAATTAGTAGTTGTTCATTAATAAATTCTATGGCTCTTTCGGCAGTGGCATTTTTTCTTTTCAGATTGTCATCAAAAAACTCCTGATTCAATATTTTCAAGAAATCTATATCGCGCTGAGTTACTTTCCCTACAAGAGAAATTTCCATAACCGAAGCTCCATCTAGCAAAAAACTACAGTTCAGACGGTTGTTGTAATCTGCAATCTGCTGTCCCCTAGAAAGAAAATTGAAATTAAGCTCATATTTTACCGTATGTGGGAATTGATCAGTTTTATCTACCGTCACAAAAAACAAATTGTGCTGTAGTGACGTACCATAGTTTCCTACAATACTAAAAGGGGCTATGTTTTTGGCCCCATCAAATGTAATTTCATAAGCAGTTGTATCTATTCCTCTAATTCTAAAATCAAGACTAGCTGCTTCTTCAGAAATAAAGTTGCTCTTAATCAGAATTGGTGAGGCTTTGTAGTAACTCACAGATTTCAACAAGCCCTTATGATAAATATCGGTTGATATATCTAACTTATCTACGGATTTTGAAATGAGATCATAGGAGCCATACATAATCATTTGATTATTGACATTCCTTAATCCTTGACTAACAGCAAACCCTGTTGTCAAATCGCTTACTTGCTGACCCTTATTCTCATTTATAAGAATAGTAGAGCTTGTTTTATAAGTTGGTGTCCATGTCTTATTCTTGAGCAATGCCAATGAAAGTGATAGCAATATGACTACAAGGAATAAGTACCAGTATTTTAGTATCCTAAAAATCCAGAGTACAAGGTCGAAGGAAGAGGTATTTCCCGGATGTTGAAAATTAGTGTCGTCAATCGAAAAATTCGTTGATTTTGTATTTGTTGATTCCATTGTCAATAAATTTTGATTAAAATAATGATAAAACAATAATAAATAGGGAAATAGGGGCTATAAAAGTTCCCAGAAATGCAGAGACCGAATTTATCCTAAAGAAGGCCTTGGAGTTGTTGGGTATATATAATACATCGTTGGGAAGTAAGTAATAAAACTCGTCATTTATGATAGAAGCCTTAGTCAGATCAACGTCTTTAACCACATCGTTCCCTTGAGCATCTTTCCTAATGATTTTAACCTTCCTCAAGTCTGCGATAAAGGAGATTTCTCCTATTTGAGCCAAGGCTTGAAAAATAGTTAGATTGTCCTTGTAAAGATAAAATTTACCTTTCCCATTGTCGCCCAAAACAAAGTAATAGTCATTGCATAATACAATCCTCACTTGGGCATCGCTGGTTATTTTCTTAAACTCTTGAGACAATAAGGATTCAGCCTCTTTTATAGTCAAGTCTACGAGTTTAACTCTACCCAATGTTGGAAGAGCTACACATCCATCATCAAAAATTACAAACGGGCTTAGGCTTCCTATAGCAGTAAGGTTCATACCTACATTGTACAAACTTTGAATTTCATCATTTACGGTCAATAAGGTATAAGCTATTTCATCACCAATTCTCAATTTGTAAGGTTCCAAATATTGCGATGTAGGATAAAAATCTTGTTTTTGATCTTGTAGCAACTGCCTGCTTTTGCTTGTGATGCAAGATGAAAATAAGCTTAAAAAAAGGACTAAAAGAATCAGGCCAGAGAGAGTCCTTTTTATACCAATGGCATTAATATTTTTAGAACTACACATCATTTGCTAATTTTTAAAATTAAAATTCCCAAAGAAACAGTAGTAGTCACAAGGGCAAAAATAGATCCGAATGAATTAAAACCCCAAAATTGTTTGGACATAGGTTCAATATAAATTACATCATTGGCTTGAATGTAGTATAAATCTGAATTTATAATTGTAGTATTCGTCAAATCCAATGTGCGTATTTGTGTGCCTTCTTGCGTTTGTCTAATTACCTTTACTTGGGATCGATTCCCGTATTCGTTGATGTCGCCGCTTTCAGCCAAAGCTTGAAAGATTGTAATTTTTTCTTTTCGCATTGGAAAACTAGCGGCCCTGGATTCCCCAATAACACTAAAATATCGATTTTTTAGGTAAACCAGCACAAAGCAATCTTGAATAATCTCTTTATGCAATATATATTCAACAATTTCGCGAACTTCCTGAGGCGTTTTATTCAAAACTTCTATCTCCCCAACATAGGGAAAATGAATCTTACCACTGGGATCAACTATAAAAGAGCGAAGTTTTGCCTTCTCATCTATTGCGGCTCCCAAATTGGCGTGAATAGGTGAGAATAAACCAAATAAGTTTGATGTTTTTTTATCAAATGTACTAGTAAGAATAAGTATCTCCAAAACATCGCCTTGTATAAAACGATATTGATAGTCTATGTCGGCGGGAGCAATCAGTTCTGACCACTTCTTATAACTTGTCTTTGTCAGCAAATTTGTTTGTTTGGTAGTCAAGCACGAGCTAAAAACAAAACATTGCAAGACAATAAAAAACAATAATTTCTTTATTTTCATTTCTTTATCTTCATTTCCCTATACTTCTATATTTATACGAACAATTAACATCCCCCTTGATCATTTTATTAAGCTTTGATTTTATCAATTGTTTTCTTATTCCTGAAATGCCATCTATAAATAACCTTCCCTCCAAATGATCATACTCGTGCTGTATCACTCTAGCTAGGAAGCCCTCAAAAACGGACTCGTGAGCAACAAAGTGCTCATCAAGATAAGATACCCTAATTTTATTTTTTCTAATCACTTTCTCATGAATGGCAGGGAGTGACAAACAGCCTTCTTCCTGCTCTTCATCTTCGCCAAAACACTCCAATATATTAGCATTTATCATAACCATCTTTAGTGATTCAAAATCAGGATCCTGATCTGCCAAAACACTCAAGTCAAGCACCAGCAACCTATCCGCAATACCTACCTGCGGAGCTGCCAAACCGATGCCATCTGCATGATACATCGTTTCAAACATATTAGCAATCTTTGCTTGCAAAGCAGCACTATTGGAATCTACATTTTTGCTTACCTGCCTCAATATTGGCTGTCCATACAAATATATGGGAAGAATCATACTCTTAACGTTTCTAAATAAGTTTGTAATATAATAACTGCACTCACCTCATCTACTAGCGCCTTGTCTTGCCTTCGCTTTTTTTTTAGCCCTCCCTCCAGCATTGCCCTATGAGCCAAAACCGAGGTGAAGCGCTCATCAACCATAAAAATGGGTATCTGAGGAATTGCCTTCGTCAAGCTTGCCTTAAAGCGCTCAACATTTTTCATATTTTCTGAATACTCATAGTTCATTTGCCGAGGCTCTCCTAAGACAAACAAATCGACATTTTCTTTTTCAATATATTTTTTTAAAAACAAAATAATTTCACTCGATGCCAAACTTGCCAAACCTCCTGCAATTATCTGCAAAGGATCCGACACTGCCAAGCCTGTTCGTTTGCGCCCATAATCTATTGCGATAATTCTTCCCATACGACAACAAAGATAATTAAAAATTATATTGAAGCCCTGTAAAGTGGGAAAAATGAAGACTTTTGCTTGCATTTTGTCAATTCTTGATAGCAAACAGAATCTACTACCCATTTCCAAACACAAAAATCATACCGAAGACTTGTCATTCGAGATTTAAACACAAATAAACCATCTTTTTCAGAATTAGCCCCTCCCCCAAGGTGCAATGTTTTACAATTATTGTCGGTGCCTATCTGACGTGCGTAATCAATTAACAACTTCAATGGAGAATAGATCCTATATTCTGCGACAATAGCTCCTAAATGGTAAGTCATCAAGTTGTTGCAAATAATAAAAATACCCCCGGCGATGACGATTCCATCTTTCTCACAAAAAATGAGAATACTTTTAAAAGTCTGAATATTCAATAGGGTTTCAAAATACTGCTTGGAAAAATAATAATCAGGGGCGGCTTGCAAATTATCCATAGCGGAATAATATAGCTTAATAAAAACCTCCACATCCTCTGGTTTTGTTCCCAGTCTGATATTTATTTTTTTTGACTCCTGCTTATTCAAATGTCTCTGCACCGACTTGCTGTAGGCATAAAACTGCTGCTCTAAACTCAAACTTAGATCAATTGCTGTAGTTTGATTCAGACAAACAAGCTCGCCTCTCTCAAATTTGTCGGCACCAAAAATTAAGGGGTGAATACGAGAAAAAGCACTTATAACCTTCTCTTTTTTGAAGTATTCTTCTAGTAGCCTGAATGCTTCCGAAAATGGATAGTCAGAACTGTGCAGCAAACCAACATAACCGTAAACAGAACTAACATCTAACAAATCACTGTCGGGAATTTTTCTGAAGATAAGTGGCAACAAAAGAGTATGCCCATTTTCTTTAAACACTAGAAGGCGACCTTCGCCAGAATTGTCCAATAAATGATATTCTGCAGTATGATAAAAATCGAAGGTGGCCATCTCTTCTAGCTCAAAATTCCAAGCCTGAACATCCGATGCAAGTATTATTTCTAAATCCATAATTAATAAGCATTTTTATCACCCTTAAACATGCTAATAATAGTTACCACTACAATTTTTAGATCCAACAAGAAAGACCAATTCTCAATATACCAAACGTCATATCGCACCCTTCCTTCCATCTGCTGCATAGATTTGGTCTCGCCTCTATAGCCATTCACCTGAGCCCAGCCTGTTATTCCTGGCTTTACCAGATGGCGCACCATATATTTATCGATAGCTATGGAATACATCTGCGTGTGCTTTAGCATATGAGGCCTAGGCCCTACCACACTCATATCTCCTTTTAAGACATTGTAAAACTGTGGTATTTCGTCTAAGTTGGTTTTTCGTAAAAAATTGCCTATCCTAGTATTTCGGGGGTCATTTTTCTGAGCTTGTTTGTGATCTGCATGATCATTGACATGCATAGACCTAAATTTTTGGCAATAGAAATCTCTGCCATAAATACCTGTTCGCAATTGCTTGAATATAATAGGCCCTGGCGAACTTAATTTAATGAATAAGGCAGACACTATATATAAGATAGGATATACAGAAATTAGAAAACAAAAAGAAAAGATAATATCAAAGGATCTTTTAAGCATTCTGTTATAAATGTTTTGCAAAGGCTCCGTGCGTAAGGCCATCACTGGCAAGGTTTCTATATTTTCTAATGTAAGACTTTTCTTTACATAACGATGAAATTCGGGGACGAGATAAAACCGCAACATGTTTTTTTCTGCGAAATTTAGTATGCGCAATATTTTTTCATCCTGAGAATTAGGAAGGGTACAATAGATGTCGTCGACCTCATTGCTTGAAATAAATTGCTCTACCTCATGTGTCATTCCTAAATAATTGGGTAGCGTGTTTTTTAGCAATACATTATCATCAAAAAAACCCAAGACTCTATAACCATAAGAAGAGTCTTTTGCCATCTCTGCATAAAGATCCATTCCATTTTTGCCTGCCCCAACAATAATTACTTTCTTAAAATTTCGACCCACACTCCTATACGATTTCAAACTCTCTCTGGCAAAAATTCGCCACATCGTAAAACTGAAAAGCAAGAAGAAATAATAATAAGCAAAAAAATTTAAAGGAAAGATATCTAAGCCCAAAAAGAACAAACTTGAAATAAATATACAACCATGTAAAGACAGAATGTAAAGCGATTTTTGCACTACCTTGTCTGTATACATTATTGGAAGATAGATCCTAACAGGAAAAAAATAAAGGGAGAAAAAATAACATAAATTGAGTAAAAAGATAACAATTTTAAACTTGCTTAAAAGCTCTACTGGTAAGCCAAATCCTCCAAAATAATAAACCAAGAAAAATACCAAGTTCAGGACTAATACATCTCCTAAGACTATTAGCCACTTGATTAAAAATCCATATCCTGTACATTTTCTCATATTATTCTCTTCGTATACAAAAATAAGCTATTAAAAGCAGTAAAACAAAAAAGGCTCCCAAAATATGAGAGCCTTTCCGTTTTTTTTTGCACTTTTGTGCTTTTACGCTTTTTATTGTGCAGTCATAATAACAACACGGTTCCAATTGTTTTCTGGATAAGGCTGTTCGTCAGAACCTTTCCATTCAACAACAATTTTTTCAGAAGGAATATTGTACTTGGCAGACAATTCTTTTGCAACAGCCTTAGCTCTTTGCTCAGAAATCTTCAAGTTATAACCCCCAGAACCTGTCTTTTTGTCGGCGTAACCAACAACCTTAATTTTTTCTCCTGTGTTCTTCATGAACTGAGCTGTGTTATAAACACTAATCTGTTGGTTAGCATCAATCTTAGCACTGTTCAATCTAAAGAATACAACATTTGGAACATAATTTATAGCAGAAGTAGTTGAAGGAGCAACTTTTGGACATTCTGGGCAACTTACTGGTCTCTTTGACAAAGCATCATTTTCAGAACGAAGACCATTGATTTTGCCATTCAAGTCATTAATCAAGTTGTAGTCCATGGGTTCTACTACTTCAAAGTTGGTCTTGCCCAATTTGAAAGTAAATCCCAATGTTGCAGCTGTGATACCTTCGTATTCTGCATTTTGAGTAATTCTGTCGAAGTAATCTGGCACCAATGCGCCTGCCAAATCTAAATCTAAATTAACTCTCTTACTCAAACGAAAGCCAAACATCAAACCAGTATTCATGCTTATAACATTTGAATAACGGCCATAGTTGTAAGGGAGATCTAAGTCAGAAGGTATTGTTTGGTCATTTTGCATTCTATGTGCAAAACCTAATCCTAAATAAGGAACAAAGCTGAAAAACTTGTTCTCATTATATTTACCCCAATAGTTGGTTAGATCCCACATAGCATCCATATGGACATTGTAGTATCTGTCGTGTTGCATGAAATTACCATGATTTTCAACTCCATGTAAGGAACCTCCCTGCCCTTTTAAGCGCACTCCCCAATAAGGACTAAACCATTTACCTACAGATAGCGTTGGTGCAACAGTCATTCTGTTCATCAACTCACCATCCATGTCATGATCTCCAAAAATCGTTTGTGCCCCAACTCCCAAATGTATAAACCAGTTGTCACCAGCTTTATTACGTTTGAAACTAGTCTTGTAGCCAGCATCTTGACTCGCAGTAGGAGCCTTAGCATCCTGAGCAAATGCATAAGCGGTGAAGCTTAACAGTAAACTTGCAAGGAAAATTTTTACTTTCATAATTGAAATATTTAGTTATTATTAATAATTTACAATTTATTTGTTAATTCGTTTATGTACCCAACAATAAGGGCTCAAATTTAAGTATAAAATAAAACATATCCAAAAAAAAGACACAAAAAATGAATTTATAAGGTACGAGTCCACTCCTAAAAGTCTTTTTCCGAGGAAACAACCGACTCACAAGTCTTGTAGAGGAATCTAAACTGGCCAAAAGGCCTTTTAGGAGTGGACTCAGATATATATATATTTACATAAAAATGAAGACTTGTATATACATGATAACATTTTTTCAATAACATTAACCTACAAACTAGTCATTGAATATCATATCAAAAAGCGTGCCGTTGTATCAAAATATGTAAAATTATTCAAAATGATCTAAAATTATATAGCCTCCCTCTTTCAAGTAAGCCTCTTTTTTCATCTCGCGAATATCAGATTCCATCATATCTTTGAC
Source organism: Bacteroidales bacterium (assembly GCA_003851245.1). Taxonomy (GTDB): domain Bacteria; phylum Bacteroidota; class Bacteroidia; order Bacteroidales; family Azobacteroidaceae; genus BHEP01. The sequence goes on from BHEP01000007.1 coordinate 47,988, forward strand.
CAGCAAGGGTAAATCATAATCTGGAATCCAACCCAATTTAGTCTTAGATTTGGTAGCATCTCCAATAAGCAATTCTACCTCCGTGAGTCTAAAATATTGAGAATCGACCCTAACAACAACCTCTCCTAGTCTTTTCTTAAATGATTCCAGACAGGACACACCCATCTTCTCTTCAAAAAGAGACTCCTTGATTCCTGCTATAAATCCTTTTTCTTCTAAACCTACGCCTTTAAATTCAATTTCAACACCGACTTCCAAGAAAGACATGCGAATAAAGTCCCTAATAGTTGTGGTTACTCCTGTAGCAATAACATAATCGTCAGGGGCATCTTGCTGCAAAATGAGGTACATAGCTTTTATATAGTCTTTGGCATGCCCCCAGTCTCTTTTACTGGACAGATTGCCCATAAAAACTTGATCTTGCATTCCCAAAAGAATACGAGAAACGGCCCTTGTCACTTTTCTTGTTACGAAAGTTTCCCCTCGCAAAGGAGATTCGTGATTAAAAAGAATGCCGTTGCTTGCGTGCATCCCATAGGCTTCCCTATAATTGACGGTAATCCAATATGCATACATTTTAGCCACAGCATAGGGACTGCGTGGATAAAATGGGGTTGTTTCTTTTTGTGGGACTTCTTGCACCAAGCCATACAATTCGGATGTTGATGCCTGATAAATTCTTGTGTTTTGAATCAGGCCCAAAAGTCTAACGGCCTCCAAAATACGCAAAGTACCTAATCCATCAACATTTGCAGTATACTCTGGAGTATCGAAACTTACTTTTACATGACTCATTGCTGCCAAATTATATATCTCGTCGGGCTTTACCTCGCCAATAATTCTGGTTAGATTCATTGAGTCTGTTAAATCGCCATAGTGAAGAATTAAATTTCTTTGTTCTACATGAGGGTCTTGATAAAGGTGGTCTATCCGGCTTGTATTAAAAGAGGATGCCCTCCTTTTAATACCATGCACAATATAGCCTTTTTTGATTAAAAACTCGGCCAAATAGGCACCATCTTGTCCTGTAATTCCTGTTATTAAAGCTACCTTTCCCATTCTTTATATTTCTTTATTACTTAAATACCATTTATATAATTTTTCAATCCCCTCAACAATACCTATTTTATGATGCCAGCCCAAATCATGCAACTTACTAACATCGCACAACTTACGCATAGATCCATCGGGCTTGTCTGTGTTAAAAATAAAATTGCCCGTAAAGTTAATAGTTTTTGAAATAAGAAGCGATAATTTTTCAATAGAAATCTCTTCTCCCGTACCTATATTGATGTGGGTGTTTATATTATCTGCATGCTCCATCACATAAACAGAGGCATCTGCCATTTCTTCACTCCACAGAAACTCCCGCATAGGCTTTCCAGAGCCCCATATTTCGACCGTATTATCTAAGACCCCATATTTTTTCAAAATAGCCAAAATATCTTGCTCGCTGGAGTTTCCATCAACCTTTTCTATTGGATACATATTCAAATCAATGCGTATACGCAACCAGCCTTGCTCATTCAAGCATTTTGCTAGGTAAACCTTGCGCATCAATGCGGGTAAAACGTGCGACTTCTCAAGATCAAAATTGTCATTTGGCCCATACAGATTGGTGGGCATCACAGACAAAAAATTTGTCTTATATTGAATATTATAACTCTCACACATTTTTATGCCTGCAATCTTTGCTATGGCATAGGGTTCGTTGGTATACTCCAAGGGGGAGGTAAGCAAGCAATCTTCGGACATAGGCTGGGGTGCATCTTTGGGATATATACATGTTGAGCCTAGAAACAATAGTTTTTTCACCCCATTGACATAGGAGGCATGAATAACATTGTTTTGTATCATCAAATTCTCATAAATAAACTCTGCCCTATATACATTATTAGCTACTATACCGCCTACTTTTGCTGCTGCCAAGAAGACGTACTCAGGTTTTTCTTTTTCAAAAAAAAAATTAACTGCCGATTGTTGAAGTAGATCCAGCTCTTTGTGAGTTTTTAAAACGAAATTTGTGTAGCCCTTATGCTTCAAATTGCTTAAAATTGCTGAGCCTACAAGTCCTCTATGACCCGCAATGAAAATTTTAGCATCTTTTTTAATCATATCGTTTTTATATTTTTATATTGCGACTAGTACTACTAGAGCAATAGTTATTTCTTTACTGCCTCTTTACTGTCTCTTTATTATTTCTTTATTATTATTTCTTTTATCAAATCACTTATTCTTTTTATTTCTAAGTCTGTCAAATTGGAACTCGAAGGCAGGCACAAACCTTTCTCAAAAAGAGATTCTGCAACAGCATCTCCATAAAAAGGACATTCAGCATAAAGGGGCTGAAGATGAAGGGGCTTCCACAAGGGGCGAGATTCTATATTGTTTGATAGCAAGTGATTGCGCACAGCTTCCCGCTCTTGATAGCTTCTAAAGACAAGTGTTGTCAACCAATAATTGGAATTGAAGTTGTTGGGCTCATCTTGAAAGGTTAAAAAAGGGTAAGCAGCCAATTCCAACCTATATAATTTGTTGATGCGCCTTCTTTTTTCAACATAATCGCTCAAAGACAAGACCTGAGCCTGCCCTAATGCTGCCGAAATATTGCTCAAACGATAGTTGTAGCCCAAAAGTGAATGTTCGTAGTGAGGGGCTGCGTCACGAGCCTGACCAGCAAAAAAGCGAACCTTATCTGCTGATTGCTCATCGGGACAGACTAAGGCTCCGCCTCCCGAAGTCGTTATTATCTTATTGCCATTAAAAGAAAAAACACTGTAATCGCCCATCGCACCACACATAATCTTGCGCCCTTCGACAGCAATATATGAGCCCAATGCCTCTGCAGCATCTTCCAAAATAGGTATTGCGTATTTTTTTGCGATAGCTATTATTTCCACCATTTTTGCTGGCATTCCATATAGATCAACAATCAAAATTGCTTTGGGGGCTTTTCCTGTCTTTTTAATCCTATCTTCTATAGCCTCTGTCAAGAATACGGGCGACATATTCCAGGTATCCAACTCGCTATCCACAAACACGGGCTTTGCACCGAGGTAAGTGATAGGATTTGCGCTTGCTACAAAAGTAAAGCTCTGACAGATTACTTCATCGCTGCTACAAACCCCTAATTGCAACAAGCCCAAATGAATGGCAGCAGTCCCCGAACTAAGAGCCACCAATGCCTTATCCGTTTGCAAATAAGTTTTTAGATTCCGCTCAAAACCATCAATTTGAGGCCCTACAGTACTAAGCCAGCCTTGTTCAAATGCCTGGTTAATAAAATCCTGCTCCTTGCCGTTGATGCTTGCTATAGAAAGATGAATGCGACTATGTTCCATTTTAGTTGAATCCATTAAATTTTGAAACTATACCGCCACCAGCATTATTGATACCCTCTCGAACAAAAACTTTTTTTATCGTCAAAATAAGAATTTTAATGTCTAAAAAAAAATTTAAGTGATCGACATACCACAGGTCAAGTACAAATTTTTCTGCCCACGAAATAGAATTTCTACCATTAACCTGTGCCCAACCACTCAAGCCTGGCAGCACTGCATGCCTACGCATTTGATCCTGGCTATAAAGAGGTAAATATTCTACCAAAAGCGGACGAGGACCTATAAAACTCATTTCTCCTCGTAAAATATTAAGTAATTGGGGGGCTTCATCTAAGGAACTAGAGCGCAAGAAGCGACCAAAACTTGTGAGTCGCTCTTCGCTTGGAAGTAGAGTTCCTGAAGAATCCTTTTTCTCACTCATACTCTTAAACTTATAAATTGTAAACTCACTGGCATGTAGGCCCAATCTTTTTTGACAAAAAAACGGATTGCCTTTATTTTGAAAAAAAACCAACATTAATACCACAAAAAATACGGGCAACAAAAATATGCCACCTAAGACTGCAAATAAAACATCTATTATTCGCTTAAAATAATGCTTGTAAAGCAGTTGCACGATTATAAAAAAATAAATATTAAGATAATATATCTTTTTTGATCATATCTAAACTCATCAGAAGCTTTTTTGTAGACTCTAAATCCAAACTCTTGTATGCTTGAGACTGAAAATCTGATCTCATTTTTGAACCTAAGGAAAAAGAATCCAAACTTGCAAAATGTGGCCTTATACGAAAATAGTTGCCAAAAATTATCGTTCTGTCCAGTTCTTCGTCACTAAGAAGTGATTCGCTAAGCTTCTCGCCTCCTCTTACTCCTTCTATTCTAATCTTTACTGAAGAATTATAGAGTTCAAGAAGAGCTTGGGCGAGTAAACCCAAACGCACACAAGGCGATTTTCTCAAAAAAATATCGCCGTTTTCAGCATGTTCAAAAGCCGCCAATATAAGATCTATTGCCTCGTCGACAGACATCATAAAACGGGTCATCTGAGGATCTGTCAAACAAATATCTGACCCAAGTTTTATTTGCTGAATAAATCTGGGAATAACCGAAGCCCTAGAAACCAACACATTGCCAAAACGAGTGCCACACAAAGCCGTAATTGATGTGGTGCCCAAGGTCTTACTTTTTGCCAACATCAACTTTTCCATCATCGCCTTTGTCGTTCCCATAGTGCCTGTAGGATATACCGCTTTGTCGGTACTCAGCACAATTGCTTTGCGCACACCATGCCTTATTGCAAGACTCAGCACATTATCAGCGCCTATAACATTGGTTTTGAAGGCTTCCATAGGGAAATTTTCACAACTCGACACTTGTTTCATAGCCGCTGCATGAAAGACGTAATCCACTCCTTGCATTGCCAATTCTAAGCTAGATATATCGCGAACATCGCCTATAAAGAAAACAATCTTAGAATTATTCATCTCCATACGCATATCTTCTTGCTTTTTTTCATCGCGACTAAAAATGCGTATCTCCCTTATAGAAGAATTTGCCAAGCGTTTGACTAATGCACTACCGATGGTGCCGGTACCACCAGTAATGAGAATGATTTTATTCTCAAAAAGAGACATTGTATTACAAGCGTCCATCTACTAATTCCTTTTTTAGAAAACCTTTAACATCATATAAAATTCCTTCCTTGTTTTTTGCAGCTTTTAAGTCCAATGATTCAAAAGCTTTATGAGCTACCGCAAGAATTATTCCATCATATGTCTGAGCTTTCCACTCATTATCTATTTCTATGTTGTACTCTCTTTTTACTTCTACAGGATCGGCCCAAGGGTCGTACACCTGCACTTCAATACTAGAATGATAAGATTGAATACCTCGAACTATATCTATTACCTTAGTATTTCTACAATCGGAGCAATTTTCTTTGAAGGTAAAGCCTAAAACAAGAATTTTAGCTCCCGCCACTCCGAGGCCCTTACGTATCATTAATTTTATAAACTGACTAGCAACATACTCTCCCATACCATCATTCACACGCCTACCTGCAAGGATTATTTCGGGGTTGTAGCCTACCTCCCTGGCTTTTTGCGACAAGTAATAAGGATCAACTCCAATACAATGCCCTCCAACCAAACCTGGCCTGAAAGGCATAAAATTCCATTTTGTGCCCGCAGCTTCTAATACCTCTAGTGTATCTATATTTAATAAATTAAATATTTTTGACAGCTCATTAACAAAGGCTATATTTATATCCCTCTGCGCATTTTCTATCACCTTTGCGGCTTCTGCCACCTTGATACTTGGAGCCAGATGCGTACCTGCCTCAATTACAGACGCATAGAGGGTATCTACTATTTGCGCTATGGCGGGAGTAGAGCCTGAGGTAACTTTTTTAACTTTCTCTATGGTATGCAATTTGTCGCCTGGATTGACTCGCTCGGGCGTATAACCCGCAAAAAAATCAATATTGTATTTTAAACCACTTATTTGTTCTATCAAAGGAACGCAAAATTCTTCGGTTGCCCCCGGATATACTGTAGATTCAAAAATAACAAGATCGGCCTTCTTCAAGCAAGAAGCTACCGTTTCACAGGCCATTTTAAGATGGCTTAAATCAGGAGATTGATATTTATCTACTGGTGTGGGAACTGCCAAAATAAAAATATTTACCTCTTGCAAACAGGCAATATCTGAACTGACATACAAACCTCTCATAGTGGTAGAAGAGGGATCTAATCCTATATGAGAATCTACTAAAACGGAGGCCAAGAGGTCGTCGGAAAGCTCCAAAGTCCGGTCTTTGCCTGCTTGCAACTCTCGCACTCTTTGCGCACTTATATCAAATCCTATTACGGGATATTTTGTTGCAAACAATCTTGCTAAAGGTAAACCAACATAACCAAGTCCTACAACTGCTATTTTATTCAATTTGAAAATATTTTGTTTGCCATATTAAACTTACAAATCTATAAGACCCTCTGGAAGTAGCACCTGCAAATGCTTCTTGTCCTTATCTATATCCAATACTATTTCGCTTACTGCAGGAATTAATACTTCGCCAAACTCATTTTCTACTACCAAAAGCACATTCATTGTAGATTCGTCTACATCTTTTATAAGCCCCAAAGAACCTAGCTCTCTATCGAAAACTTCAAAGCCTATAATATCTTCCCAGCCAGAGACCTGAGAAATTTCAGATTCTGCAAGATTTTCCTTGGAAACATAGACATCCAAATTATTGAAAAGACGTGCCTTGTTATCAGAATCAAATCCTTTTAATTTTATATAAGCGTTGCCCCCTACTTTCTGCCTAAATGCCTCTACGCGAAATGGAACCATGATGCCATCAAGTTCACATAATAAAAATGTAGCCTTGTCGAGCTCCCAAGAGGAATGCTTGCAAGCAAAAGATAAATCACCTTTCACTCCATGGGGTTTATTAAATTGACCTACCCTTAATAGTTCTGTTCGTTTTATCATTCTTAAAGATAATTTGATTTACAATCTGCCCTTTTATGTTCTTGTAATGCTGGCTCCTAAGGATTTCAAACGAGTCTCTATACTCTCGTAACCCCTATCTATTTGTTCTATATTATGAATTTCACTCTTTCCATCGGCACTCATTGCTGCTATTAAAAGAGCTATTCCTGCCCTAATATCTGGAGACGACATCACTGATGCCCGCAGATTAAAACGCCTTGCCGACCCAATGATAGTGGCTCGGTGTGGATCGCAAAGAATTATTTGTGCTCCCATATCTATTAGTTTGTCTACAAAAAACAAACGACTTTCAAACATCTTTTGATGAATCAAAACACTACCCACCGCCTGGGTAGCCACAACCAAAAACACACTCAGCAAATCGGGTGTCAGACCCGGCCAAGGTGCATCCGAAATGGTAAGTATGGATCCATCAATGAAAGTGTCTATCTCATATTTTTCTTGTGAGGGAATAAAAATATCATCCCCCCTCTGTTCTATACGAATACCCAAACGCTTAAATGAGTCGGGAATTACTCCCAAATTATCATAAGATACATTTTTAATGGTCAGCGAAGAAGCTGTCATCGCTGCCATACCTATAAAACTTCCAACTTCTATCATATCGGGCAGCAAACGATGTGCGCATCCCTTGAGACTCGAAACTCCCTCTATCTTGAGTAGATTAGACGATATTCCTTCTATTTTTGCTCCCATGGCACACAGCATCTTGCATAATTGCTGAATATACGGCTCGCAGGCTGCATTATAAATACTCGTTTGACCCTCTGCCAAAACCGCTGTCATCAGAATATTGGCAGTCCCTGTTACCGAAGCCTCATCAAGAAGCATATAAGTGCCCTTAAGTTTTTGTGCGGCTATTTCATACACTTGTTTCTTAGAACAGTAATTAAAGCTTGCTCCTAGTTTTTCTAGGCCTATAAAATGGGTGTCCAAACGTCGCCTACCTATTTTATCGCCCCCTGGCTTGGGGATAAGTGCGCGTCCAAAACGAGCGAGCAAGGGACCAACAAGCATTATAGAACCGCGCAAAGAGGTGCATTTTTTTATAAAAACTGAGGTCTCCATATAATCTAAATCCACCTTGTCGGCCTGAAAGGTATATGTCCCCTTTTCTGCACTACTTACCGTAACCCCCATATCCCTAAGAAGACCTATAAGATTATTAACATCCAAAATATCAGGGACATTACTAATAATCACTTTTTCTTCTGTCAACAAGCAAGCACAAATAACCTGCAAGGCCTCGTTTTTGGCTCCTTGTGGGGTAATTGACCCCGAAAGTTTATGTCCTCCTTCAATAATAAATGATGCCATCTTATTTATAATTCTTATTTCCTCTTGGGAAAGTTTTTATGGTTTCGACGAGAGGCATATTCTTTTGTCTCCGCCACCACAGGTATTTCTTGATTCCAAATAATTGCTCCCTTAGAAAGCTCTGCAAGATCCTTGAAAATGCGAGCATCATCAGCCAAATCCTTATTCCAGGCGAGAATTGTTTTTTTCATGTGACTTGCCAAAAGTCCTATCAATTGATCGCGTTCTGCACCCTCGGGATATTCTGCAGCGATTTTTACCATGTTTTCTAGGTTTCTACCATAAAGCCTAGAACTCATACCCTTTTGATCATAAGGGAGCCTGGGGGGGCGAGCATATAGATCCTCCTTCTTAACAATTTCATAAGGATATTCAATATCCAATTTGAAGTCGGCCATAATTGCTAAATGATCCCACAAAATATGCTTGAAATCATTGACATCTCGCAGGTGTGGAAACATATTGCCCATAATATTTATTATGGTATTAGCACAATGCTTACGCTCTTGGGCATCTTCGACAGTGATACAATGGTCTACCATATTTTGTAAGTTTCGCCCATATTCGGGCAAAATGAGTAGCTTCTCTTGTGAATTATATTTCATTTAATATATTGTTTTTAATTTTATTGTGAATTTAAATAATTTAGTAATTATCTGAGAACAATTGTGGACTACTTTCGCTTAGACTGAGTTGTCATAAATTCTTTTAAATAGAAGGGCTCAAAATAAGCTGTATCTACAAAATTAGCCTGTGCATATGCGGCCTCTGAAAGTGCAAGCATATTCTCCGCTCTGGGTAGAACATCCTCTATATAACGTACAGAATTAGAAAAAATTACATCCTTGCATTTACTGGCACCATCGCCAAAAAGAAGCATGCTGCCTTTACTATAATACTCCTGATAAGTATTTTCATCTACAATATCTGCCGCTACATCCCTACATATCTTAGCCGACTTATCATATATCTCAGCATAAACCTCCATACGCCTAGCATCAATCATTGGACAAAAATAATCTGCCTCGCACCCCTTTCGCAATACTGTGTCAAACAATAAGCCTAAGGTAGGAATGCCTATCATTGGAATTTCCAATCCATAGCAAAGTCCTTTTGCCTGAGAAACTCCTATGCGAAGACCAGTATAAGAGCCAGGGCCGCTGCTTACTGCCACCGCATCTAGCTTCATAGACCTATGTTTTATCTCCGACAGGGCTTCTGAGACAAACAATCCTAAAGATGAGGCATGAGAAAGTCCCTCCGTATTTTCTCTACTAAAAACAAGTACTCCATCCAAGGAGAGTGCCAAAGAACAAATGCTTGCGGATGTTTCAATATTTAGAATACAAGCCATACAAAAGAACTTTTTGATAATACATTTTAAAATTCAAGTGCAAATTTACAATATAAAGCCAATTAAAGCGCATTCTTATCAAATAAAAAACTAATTTTGCAGAAAAAAATGCAAAAATGATTCAATCAATGACTGGGTTCGGCAAGGCCAAAGCCGAACTTTCAAAGAAAAATATTTCTATAGAGATAAAATCTCTAAACAGCAAGCAATTTGACTTAAACACGAAAATTCCAAGTGTTTATAGAGCCAAAGAAATTGAAATAAGAACTTTTTTACTCCAAAAAATACAAAGGGGGAAGGTAGATTTTTCTATACAAACAGAGCATATCGGCAAAAATAGCTCCACGCAAATAAACCATTCTGCAGTAGAAAATTATTGCAAACAAATTAAAGATAGTGCAGAAAAACTGGATATAGAACTCCCCTCTGATTGGTTCTCTATATTATTGAGACTACCCGACACATTCCAAACGGAGCTCGTAGAACTCGACGAAGAGGAATGGAAAATTATCTTCAGGACAATAGAAGATGCCCTTGTCAATTTTAAAGAGTTTAGAGTTCAAGAAGGGAAGGTGCTGGAAAAAATATTCTCGGAAAAAATAAATAATATTGCCAAACTCTTAAAAGAAGTTGAAACTTACGAAACCGAAAGAATAGATAAAGTGCGCAACAAAATTCAAGACGCACTGCTAAAACTAAAGATTTCAGATATAGACCAAAATAGATTTGAACAAGAGCTTGTCTACTACATAGAAAAGCTCGATATCAACGAAGAAAAAGTACGCCTAGAAAATCATCTCAAATATTTTCTTGAGACTATGACCAAAGAAGAGGCACAAGGCAGAAAATTGGGATTTATAATCCAAGAAATTGGAAGAGAAATAAACACCCTGGGATCGAAATCAAATCACTTAGAAATGCAAAAAATAGTCGTGCAAATGAAGGACGAACTAGAGCAAATAAAAGAACAAATACTAAATGTGCTGTAAGATACGAAAAAAACAGTATTTTTGTAATTCGCTTTTTATTTTGCGAGGTGCATGGAACAAGTAAAAAATACAATGAACAAATCTGAAGGTAAGATAATTATTTTTGCAGCTCCTTCGGGATCTGGAAAATCTATAATGATAAAGCATTTGCTTGAAAATAAATTGAACCTAGATTTCTCTGTCTCTGCTACCAGCAGGGAGGCTAGAGGCCAAGAGAAAGATGGAATAGATTATCATTTTTTAAGCCCTGAGGCTTTTAAAAAGAAAATTTCTGATGGCGAATTTCTTGAATCTGAAGAAGTTTATAAGGATCAATTTTATGGAACCCTAAAATCAGAAGTTGATAATATTTTGAGTAAGGGGAAAAATCTTGTGCTCGATGTAGATGTTGTTGGTGCATGCAATATAAAAAAGATATATGCTGAAAAAGCCTTGTCTATATTCATTAAAGCACCAAGCATCGATGAGCTAAGAAAACGCTTAGAATTGCGAGGCACAGAGTCTCCCGAAAAGATAGAGAAAAGAATAAACAAAGCCAGTTCAGAGCTCACTTACGCACCTCTTTTTGATGTTATAATACACAATGACAAGCTTGAAGTAGCCCAGAACGAAGCATTACAAACTGTAACTAAATTTTTAGAATTATGAGAGTAGGTGTTTTTCCAGGATCATTCAACCCAATACATATTGGACACCTGGCTATTGCAAATTTTATTTGCGAAATGGACAATTTTGATGAAATTTGGTTTCTCGTAACCCCGCTAAACCCTCTAAAAACAGCGGATGAGATAGCAGCCAATGATGTACGCGTACAGATGGTAGAAAAATCAATTGAGGGATACGATAAATTTAAGGTCTGCACCATTGAATGGGACATGCCTAGACCCAATTATTCTATAAATACTCTACAGAAATTAAAAATGACTTTCCCTGAAAATGATTTTGAATTAATCATTGGAACAGACAACTGGGCAATTTTTCACAGATGGAAAGACTTCCAAAGAATATTAAACAACTTCAAGGTAATCATATATCCTAGGGCGGGAAATTATAAGATTGATCTTTCGCATCCCAATGCAAATGAATGCCAAGCTCCCATGATTGATATATCCTCAACATTTATCCGCAAACAATTGAAGAAAGGCAAGGATATGCGCTTCTTTATGCCCCACGGAGTAGCCGAAATGGTAGTGATTGAGAGAGATGAAGAGCCCACTAAAGAAGAATAGGAGGCAAGAATAGCCAGTAATTGTGAGTTGTACTGGGCTCGAACCAGTGACCCCTACCCTGTCAAGGTAGTGCTCTGAACCAACTGAGCTAACAACCCATAAAACACTTTTTAGAAAGTGACGCTGCAAAATTAAGTAAAAAGATTGAGATATACACACAAAGAAACGAAAAAAACGAAGAGAAATGAATTTACTTGAGTTAAGCGAACAGGAGATATTTCGTCGAAAAAGCTTGGAGGAAATGCGCAATATGGGCATAAATCCATACCCCGCAATGGAATACATAACAAATGCCTTTTCTGTTGACATTAAAGATGAATTTAAAGATGAGGCTCCCCATCAAAATGTAGCTGTTGCTGGACGCATAATGAGTCGCCGCATTATGGGAAAAGCCTCTTTTATAGAACTTCAAGATAGCAAGGGCAGGATTCAGATATACATCACCCGCGATGACATATGCCCCGAAGAAAATAAGGATCTATACAATACAACATTCAAAAAATCATTGGATATTGGCGACTTTGTTGGAATTGAGGGCTTTGTTTTTAGAACCCAAATGGGAGAAATATCCATTCATGCACAAAAACTCACCATCTTGGCAAAGGCCTTGCGCCCCCTGCCAATAGTAAAGGTTAAGGATGGAGTCACCTTTGATTCTTTTGAAGACCCTGAGCTTCGATTTCGCCAACGATATGTAGACCTTATTGTAAACGATGGTGTAAAAGATATTTTCGTGAAACGAACCAAGGTATTTAATGCCATGCGCCAGTTTTTCAATAGCCGCGACTATATAGAAGTGGATACCCCCGTTTTGCAAAGCATTCCCGGAGGCGCTGCTGCACGCCCTTTTACAACCCACCACAATGCCTTAGATATTCCTTTATATCTTAGGGTTGCTAATGAGCTATACCTAAAGAGGTTGATAGTGGGAGGTTTTGAGGGCGTATACGAGTTTTCCCGCAACTTTCGCAACGAGGGCATGGACAGGACGCACAACCCCGAATTTACCTGCATGGAAATATATGTAGCCTACAAAGACTACTTATGGATGATGTGCTTTGCCGAAGAGCTCCTCGAAAAAGTAGCTTTGGAGGTTTTGGGAACTACCAAGGTGCAGGTGGGCGACAACCTCATAGATTTCAAAGCCCCATATCGCAGAGTAACCATGATAGACGCTATTGCCGAGCATACAGGAATAGACATCGCCAAGATGAATGAGTCGGAACTTAGAGACGTCTGCAAACAAATAGGCGTAAAACAAGACGATACAATGGGTAAGGGCAAACTTATAGACGAAATATTTGGAGAAAAATGTGAGGGCAAATATATACAACCTACCTTCATAACCGACTACCCAAAAGAAATGTCGCCCCTATGCAAAGAACATAGAGACAACCCAGAACTCACCGAGCGCTTTGAACTAATGATAAACGGCAAAGAATTGGCAAATGCCTACTCTGAATTAAATGACCCCATTGACCAACGCTCGCGCTTTGAAGAGCAGCTAAAACTATCGGAAAAAGGAGACAATGAAGCCATGTTTATAGACCAAGATTTCTTAAGAGCCTTGGAATATGGAATGCCCCCTACATCGGGAATGGGCATTGGAATTGATAGATTGGTGATGCTTCTGACTTCGCAGACTTCTATACAAGAAGTTCTTTTCTTTCCGCAAATGCGCCCCGAAAGAGTGCAAAAAAGAGACCCTATAAGCAAATATATCGAACTAAACATCCCCGAATCATGGGTGGCTCCCATACAAAAAGCGGGATACCATGGTCTCGAAGAATTGTCGCAAGCAAGCCCCAATAAAATAAGACAAGAACTTTGTGAGCTTAACAAGAAACACAAGCTAGAACTTGCCAACCCTGCCATCGAAGAGGTGGAGCTCTGGATACTAAACTCAAAAAATGCCAAATTATGAAACCGCTAGGTAAAATAGCAATCATTGGTGGTGGAAGTTGGGCTACTGCCATAGCTAAAATTATTCTGACTATCCAAGAAAATATTCTGTGGTACATGCGTAGAGATGATAGAATTGAAGAGTTTATACAACTGGGGCACAATCCGGCCTACCTTACAGGTATAAAATTTGATGTCAATAAAATACTCTTCTCCTCAGATATTAATAAAATTGTCGATGAGGCTGATATTCTTATATTTGCAACCCCATCGCCATACTTAAAAGATCATCTTAAAAAACTTGAGAAAGACTTGAGCAACAAACTTGTAGTCTCCGCAATAAAAGGTATAGTGCCCGACGAAAATATGATTGTCTCGGAATATCTCTCCAAATTTCATGCAGTTCCTGCACAAAACCTGTGCGTGCTAGGCGGCCCCTGCCATGCCGAAGAGGTCGCCTTAGAAAGACTGTCGTACCTTAGTGTGGCCTGCGAAAATGCCGATAAGGCAAATATAATTGCCGATTTATTCAAAAATAATTTTGTGAAAACCTCTATCAGCAGCGATGTGATTGGCGTGGAGTATGCCTCGGTACTAAAAAATGTGTATGCCATAGCATCGGGCATTTGCCACGGACTCAAATATGGCGATAATTTTCAAGCCATATTCATATCCAACTCTATCTCTGAAATGGATAGGTTCTTAAATGCTGTTAAACCCTGCGAAAGAAATATCTGCGATTCGGCATATCTGGGCGATCTACTGGTAACTGCATACTCCCGATTTAGTAGAAACAGAATTTTTGGCACCATGATTGGCAAGGGATATTCTGTAAAAACTGCCCAGCTAGAAATGGAAATGATTGCCGAAGGATACTATGGAACAAAGTGCATCAAGGAAATAAACGAAAAACACAATGTAAGTATGCCTATACTAGACACAATATACGATATATTGTACGCAAAAAAATTGCCGCAATTTGCTATAAGAAAACTAACAGAGACTTTTAAATGAACAACAAAACGATGAAAAAAATAAAAATAGACATCAACAAAGCTCTGGAGATAATTTCCAAAGAGCAAATTTATGCGCAGGCCAAAAAAGTACAGCAATGTATAGAAACACTACATTCAGGAACAGGTAAGGGAAATGATTTCTTAGGATGGCTCAGTCTTCCCTCCTCCATCACGGAAGATGAAATTGTCGATATTGAAAATACTGCCCAAAACCTGAGGACATCATGTGAGGTCGTCGTGGTAGTAGGCATTGGAGGAAGCTACCTCGGAGCCAAGGCTGTAATTGACGCTCTCACAGGTTCTTTTGAGCAGTTTTCTACAGACAAAAAAAATCCCCTCATTGTATATGCTGGTCATAATATCGGCGAAGACTACCTATATGAGCTAACATCTTTTTTGAAAAACAAGAAATTTGGAATCATCAACATTTCTAAATCGGGCACTACCACTGAACCTGCCTTGGCTTTTCGTATCTTAAAAAAAGAGCTCGAAGCTACGCTTGGTAAAGCTGAATCTAAGAAAAGAATTATTGCCATCACCGACAAGTCAAGAGGAGCTTTGTGCAGTTTGGCACAGCAAGAAGGCTACAAAACATTTGTTATTCCCGACAATGTTGGCGGCCGTTTCTCTGTTCTCACGCCCGTAGGCCTATTGCCCATAGCAGTGGCGGGCATAAATATCCGCCAACTCATACAAGGAGCAGCGGATATGGAAAAAAATACTGGAGTAGAAATACCGTTTGCCGACAATATTGCAGCAATATATGCTGCTACCAGAAATGAATTGTACAAAAGTGGCAAGAAAATAGAAATATTGGCTAATTTTCACCCCAAATTTCATTTCGTATCAGAGTGGTGGAAACAACTTTATGGAGAAAGTGAGGGAAAGGAACACAAGGGTATTTTTAATGCCTCGGTAGATTTTACAACCGACCTACATTCCATGGGTCAATGGATTCAGGAAGGCGAAAGATCGATTTTTGAAACAGTTATTTCCGTTGCCAATCCAAACCATAAAATGGAAGTGCCTACTGACGAAAAAGACCTCGACGGTTTGAATTTTCTAGCTGGCAAAAGAGTTGATTATGTCAATAAAATGGCGGAGCTAGGAACACTACTAGCACATGTGGACGGAGGTGTGCCCAACATAAAAATAGAAATTCCACAACTTAATGAATATCACCTAGGTCAATTGCTGTACTTCTTTGAGAAAGCTTGTGCCATCAGTGGCTATCTCTTGGAGGTTAATCCCTTTGATCAACCTGGAGTAGAGGCCTACAAAAAAAATATGTTCGCCCTACTCAACAAACCTGGCTTTGAAGAGGAAAGTAAGGCCATCAAAACTAAATTATAAACCCATTTATATAAGAATAAAAGGTCGGAGGCTCAGCCATTCGACCTTAATTCATTTTAAACTCAAGTGAAAATATGATTAAAGCAGTCCTGTTCGATATGGATGGAGTCTTGTTCGACTCCATGCCCAGCCATGTAGAAGCATGGTATGAGACATTTAAAAAATTTAATATCCCATCAACTAAGGAAGAGCTTTTTTTACATGAAGGCCGACCTGGCTTCTTAACAATAGACATGTTTTTTATGAAAACTTTTGGGAGAAACGCTAGTAGCGAAGAGCAAACAGAGGTATACAAACAAAAAACAGAAATATTTATCGACTTGGCAAGAGATCTACCTATGCCTGGAGCCAAGGAGGTATTGGATATAGTTAAGAAAATGGCGTACAAATCTTTGATAGTCACAGGTTCTGGTCAATATCATTTGTTCGAGAAAATAGAAAATTATTATCCCGGAACTTTCAAAAAAGATGAAATGGTTACCGCCTACGATGTAAAAATTGGTAAGCCTCATCCCGAGCCATACCTCATGGGTTTAGAAAAAGCTGGTGTCAAGAGCAATGAGGCCATAGTCATTGAAAATGCTCCTTTGGGTGTTGAATCCGCTGTGGCTGCTGGCATTTATACTGTCGCTGTAAATACTGGCCCTATAGAGCCACAAGTCTTGCTTGATGCTGGTGCCAATTGCATTTATAGGTCTATGATACACTTGGCAGAAGATTTAGAAAATTTGTTTGTAAGACTTAATACAAAAGATGGTATACTAAAATGAATTTTAGAAGCTGCTTATAGCTCCTAGAAAATAGTAATACTCTCGTCAAAGATTGTGAGTTTTTCCAAACCTTTTTCTCCCATCAGATAGGTATTTTCTGTTCCCACAGCTCCTATGCCTGGAAGTACAAATTTGGGCTCTAGGGCAAACACATTGCCCTGCTCTATAAGATCTCTCGAGCGAGGAGAAAATATTGGCAACTCATTGATTTCTATGCCTACGCCATGCCCTATAAACTTTGCCTGCTGCTTGGTTCCCATAAAATACTCGCTGAGCTTCGCCTCTTTTACCATAGCCACCGACAATTCGTAAAGCTCTGCACATGATGCTCCTGGCCTACATTGCAAGGCTATGGCTTCTTGAATATCTATAGATACCTGATGTGCGCGGTAGGCTATATCTGGCAGTTTGCCTACAGAAAAAACCCTTGTCATATCCGACAAATAGGCGGTATAATTGCCCACCATATCTACCATCACACTCTTTCCTGCCGACAAAATCGAACCATTAGCTCCCACTGGAACCGAGGGGTGGATACCTCCTCCTCCAAGGGCAAAATCAAAAGGCGAGGGTGTAGAAGCGTTGTCGCCAACAAGAATGCTGCCCATAAATATCTCCATGCTACTACCAAAGCCCCTAAAAGCTCCAATAGAACCCAACAATCGCATCTCTCTCTCGATATTTGCCTGAAATTCAAGATCAGAAATACCCGAATGATAAGCTCCTTTTATTGTAGAATAGGCCTGTGCATGCTTTGCTGCAGAAATCCTAAATTGCCCAATCTCCCATGCCGACTTCACACTCCGCAATTTTCGCAACAAGGGGGTGGCATTATCAAAAGACAACAAATTGAATGCTGCTTTCAATCGCATACACTCATTATAGGTCAATTGATCGGCCTCCAACAACAAATCCTTGGGCAAACTCAAGCCCATTCCTTCCAAGACCGAAGGAATGTCCTCTGGTTTTCGAATGCTAAATATCTGGGACTCTGGTACTGCATCAAGACTCCCTCGGCGAACAAAATAAAGCAAATCGCCTTGTGCTGGTATGTATATGTAGCCATCGAAAATAGTTCCCGAAAGATAATATAAATTAACATTAGATGCTATCAAGCAAGCACTTACTCCTGCCTGCTCAATAGCAACCTGTACTTTTTTTTGCCGAAAAACAAGATCCGTATTCTGTTTATTATTCATCTAATATTTTCTTTCTTTCTTTTTCATATTCGCTTTTGCTAATAATACCTTCTTCTAATGCCGAATTCATCTCTCTCAATCGCTCTATCTTTGTCTGACCTGTAGGCACTAATTCTTTTTCAGAAGAGTTTTTTAAAGAAGATTTTGACGAAGTTCTAAGCAATTCATAATTATGAGTAGACTTATACTTCATTGTCCACAAAAAAGGAACTAAGAAAAATACACCTCCAATAATTGCTCCTACATCAGCTTCTTCATCTCTTGCAAAAGATGTATTTAAGGTTTCATAACCCTCTTTTTCAAGCCTAATTTTGGTTTGCGATCCAATAATTTTAGTGCTGCTGTAATGGTAGGGAGTTGTTCCAACAGGCTCGCCATCAATAAACAACCTAGCCTCTCTAGGGCTTGTTTGAATCATTGTAGAACTCGAACAACTCGCCATCAAAATGGCCGCAGACAGTAACAATGAAGCCGATTTTAATAATATTGTTTTCATAAATGTACATGTTTAATTTAATACGATTATTTTGCGCTAAAATTACAACAGATGCTTCGGTACAAAAGTACATAGATTTATCAAAGAAAAATACCCAAATATGCATATATTTTTAAAAAGCTTGGTTATTTGGATAATGTTTTATAAATTTACACTTCATTAGATTAAATTAAGAATTTATTCCTCTCAAAATATTTGTGGATAACAAATCAATGAGCAATGAGCAATGAGCAATGAGCAATGAGCAATGATCAAAGAACAATAAAAAATACTTTAAAATTTACTTATGGAATATTTACAGCTTTTTTTTGCAGCAACGCCTGTTTTACTACTCATTATTTTGCTTGGATTCTTGAAGGTCTCTGGCGACAAAAGTGCGCTAATTACATTGGGAGCAAGCATACTGATCGCTATTTTTTGTTTTGAACAAAATCCAATAGACACAGGAATGTCCTTCTTGTTTGGAGCATTAAAAGCAATTTTCCCTATTCTCATCATCATTTGGATGGCGATATTCAGCTACAATATATTGCTACAAACAAAAAATATGGAAGTTCTAAAACAACAGTTCTCATCCATCTCTAGCGACAAGTGCATACAGGTGCTATTGATCACATGGGGCTTTGGTGGACTCTTGGAGGGCATGGCGGGATTTGGAACGGCGGTTGCCATTCCAGCGGCCATACTTATAAGCCTTGGATTTAAACCTGTTTTCTCAGCCCTGGCAAGTCTTATTGCCAACAGCGTCGCAACAGGCTTTGGTGCCGTAGGAACTCCCGTAAAAGCCCTGGCGGTAGAAGCTGGCTTAGACAACATACAGCATTTGAGCATGGATATTGTTGTTCAACTTGGCGCTTTGATGTTTCTTGTCCCTTTTGTGCTTGTCATGATTACAGACCATAGCCTTAAATCCCTGCCCAAAAATATCATCCTAAGCCTGCTGGTTGGAACTGTATCTTTTGTCGTCCAATATTTTTCTGCAAAATATATTGGAGCCGAAACTCCCGCCATCCTTGGTAGCTTGGCATCTATAATCGTCATCATTGTCTTTGCCAAAATAACAGCCTCCAAAGAAGAGAAAGAAAATGCCAAAAAACAACACAAATATAGTATGGGCGAGATTGCCAGTGCCTGGTCTGTATATGGATTAATACTTGCATTAGTGATTTTTACCAGCCCGCTTATGCCTACTGTGAGAACCTTCCTTCAGGGAATAATTACCACCAGCATACCCCTAACAATAAACGGGGCAGATAAAATAATAAAAATTACCTGGCTCACCGATGCTGGAGTACTACTTTTTCTTGGCTCCATGATGGGAGGATTGATACAGGGAGCGTCTCTAAAGTCTCTGTTTGCACTATTATTCAAGACCTTCCTACAATTGAAAAAAACATTTATCACCGTCATGAGTCTTATTGGGATGGCTACCATCATGGATCTATCAGGAATGATTCTGGTTTTGGGAAAAGCTTTGGCTGCTGCCACAGGAGGACTATATCCCCTATTTGCTCCTAGCATAGGATGCTTGGGAACTTTCTTGACAGGTAGCGACACGTCGTCAAATATTCTCTTTGGAAAACTTCAAGCCAATGTTGCCAATGAACTCGGCATAGACACCAGCTGGCTGGCATCGGCAAACACAGTTGGTGCTACAGGAGGAAAAATAATCTCCCCGCAGAGCATTGCCGTGGCAACCTCTGCATGCAACCTGCAAGGCAAAGAGGGCGAAATAATGAAAAAAGCTCTACCCTTTGCAATAGGATATATCATTGTTGCCGGATTAATAGCATATTTCTTTTGCATTTATGTGTAATCCCTGAAAAAAACATTAATTTTAGCCATTAAATTATTCTTAAATATCTAAAAATATGAAAATAGGATTATTTATTCCATGCTACGTCAATGCTATTTACCCTCAAGTAGGGGTATCGACTTACAAACTACTAGAAAGTTTGGGCTTAGATGTAGATTATCCCCTGGACCAAACCTGCTGTGGCCAGCCAATGGCAAATGCTGGTTTTGAAAGTAAGGCCGATAAACTGGCTGAAAGCTTCGACAATATGTTTGCGCCCTACGACTATGTTGTAGGGCCATCGGCTAGTTGCGTGGGCTTTATAAAGGACAATCACCCTAGCATACTTGCAAAAAAAGGCCACCAATGCCAAACTAGCGACAAGATATACGATATTTGCGAGTTCCTTCACGACATCATCAAAATAGACTCGCTAAAAAGTGAGTTCAAACACAAGGTTAGCATACACAACAGCTGCCATGGGGTCAGGGAATTAAAACTTTCGGCAGCAAGCGAACTCAACATACCCTATTATTCAAAGATACTAAATTTATTGAAACTGGTGGAAGGAATAGAGATATTTCAACCACAAAAAATTGATGAGTGCTGTGGTTTTGGTGGCATGTTTGCCATGGAGGAGCAGGCTGTCTCGACCTCTATGGGCGAAGACAAGGTTAAAAACCATATGGCAACAGGCGCAAACTACATTACGGCCCCCGACAGTTCGTGCTTGATGCACATGCAAGGAGTCATTGACAGACAGAAATTGCCCATACAGACAATACATGTTATTGAAATATTAAGCGCTGGATTATGAATGCAAAACACACAAAAGCTGCCGAAAGGTTTTTAGAAAACAAGGATCATGCCGCTTGGCACAATCAAACACTATGGTTTGTACGCGAAAAAAGAGATAAGGTTGTCAAAAATGTAGATGAATGGGAAGAGCTTCGCGAATTAGCAAACCAAATTAAGGCGCATACCATAAGCGACTTAGCAAAATATTTGGAAGAATTTGCCGACAATGCAAAAAAAAATGGAATCATCGTCCACTGGGCAAAAGATGCACAAGAACACAATGAAATTATATTGGGCATACTCCAAAAACATAAGGCTAAAAAACTTGCTAAAAGCAAGTCCATGCTCACCGAGGAGTGCCACCTCAATCCATTCCTTATAAAAAATGGTATCGACGTAATTGAAACTGACTTGGGAGAGCGGATATTGCAACTCATGGATCAGCCGCCAAGCCATATTGTGATGCCTGCAATACACCTCAAACGTCAGGAAGTGGGCGTTTTGTTTGAAGAAAAACTAGGCACCGAAACTGGCAACAGCGACCCTACCTACCTCACCAGAGCCGCTAGAGCCCACCTGCGAAACGAGTTTCTTAGTGCCGATGTGGGCATGACTGGAGTTAATTTTGCCGTAGCATCCACAGGCGATATAGTGGTATGCACCAATGAGGGAAATGCGGATATGGGAACCTCCCTGCCAAAAGTGCAAATATCCACCATGGGCATAGAAAAAGTAATCCCCGACCACGAGTCTCTGGCGGTATTTCTTCGACTGCTCGCTCGATCGGCAACGGGGCAGCCCATCACTTCCTATGTATCGCATTTTAGAAAACCTGCCCCCGGAAATGAGATAAACCTCGTTATTGTAGACAATGGCAGAAGTGATATTGTAGGCAATAAATCACATGTGAAAACACTCTACTGCATAAGGTGCGCCGCTTGTATGAATACCTGCCCTGTATATAGGCGCACTGGTGGATATTCTTATGAATACTTTATACCTGGACCTATAGGCATAAACTTGGGAATGCTAAAATCTCCAAAAAAATATCACGGCGACCTCGCCGCATGCTCCCTATGTATGTCGTGCAACAATGTGTGCCCCGTAAAAATTGATCTGGGACAACAAATATATCGCTGGCGACAAGAGCTCGATGGACTTGGCTTGGCAAATGCCTCGAAAGAAAAATTGTCTGCAGCCCTCAATGCAGTATTCGTGCGACCCAGCCTTTTCTACAATGCTATAAAAGTAGGGAAAATGCTAAAATACATCCCTCGTCCTTTCATTTATAATGGCCTCAACGATTGGGGGAAAGGTAGGGAGATACCCACATTTGCAAAAGAATCTTTTAACACTCTTTGGAAAAAAGGTGAAATCAAGAAAAATAAAAAGCTATGAGTAGTAAAAAAAGTATACTTGATAACATAAAACAGCAGCAAATAGAAGCCAGCACAATGCCAAAAATCAAGCTCAATGCTGTGGTTTATGAAGATAAAATTCAGCAATTTATAGAAATGAGTAGGGCTGTGGGTGGCGATGCTATATTATTGAAAGAAGGAGAAGACATCAACCAAGTAATCAAAAATTTATTCCCAAAAGCTCTGACAATAGGATCAAACATTCCCAAAATTACCTGCGCCACATTCAATCCTGACCAAGTAGACAGCCCCCATAAACTAAACGGCACTGATCTAGCAATTATAAAGGGAGAATGGGGAGTGGCTGAAAATGCTGCGGTATGGATACCCCAAAATGTTGTGCACAAGGCATTGTATTTTATTGCCGAAGAACTTGTTATCATACTAGATAGCAAACACATACTCAACAATATGCACGAGGCATACCAAAAAATAAGCTTTGAAAATGCTGGTTTTGGCATATTTATATCTGGGCCCTCCAAAACTGCAGATATAGAACAGGCTCTAGTAATTGGAGCTCATGGAGCAAGGGGGGTAAATGTGATACTTTATTGAAAAATAAAAACTTGAAAACTTGTTGAATATATACATGATTCATTATAAAATTAATTGATATTTATAAATTCATAATAAATAAAAGAAACATGCTTGCACCAAATTATCAAAAACTAAAAGAAATTATTTCTGCTACCATCGACCCCAAGAGAATAATCACCAACCCGCTTCAAACATTGGCCTATGGTACCGATGCCAGTTTTTATCGACTTATTCCTAAAATCGTTATTCTGGCACACAATGAAACAGAGGTGGTGGAAATAATGAAACAGGCCTGCGCCCTACAAATTCCTGTCACCTATCGCGCTGGTGGAACTAGTTTGTCGGGTCAGGCTATTAGTGATTCCGTGCTAGTATTGGCAAGCCATGGCTGGAAAGACTATAAAATATTCGATAACAACAAGAAAATTACCCTACAACCCGGAATAGTAGGTGCCAAAGCCAATGCGTACCTAGCTCCCCTAGGACTTAAAATAGGTCCCGACCCTGCCTCTATTGGTGCTGCAATGATTGGAGGCATTGCCGCCAACAATGCCAGTGGCATGTGCTGTGGAACATCGCAAAACTCCTACAAAACCGTCGCCGACATGCGCCTTGTGTTTTTTGATGGAACCATACTTGATACCGCCGACAAGGATAGCATTAGCAATTTTAAAAACCAGCATCCTTCTATAATTAAAGAAATTGAGGCTCTTAGAAATGAGATAAAAGAAGACCAAAATCTATACGACAGAATAAAAAAGAAATTCAAAATAAAAAATACTACAGGATATAGCATCAATGCCTTAGTAGATTTTGAAGACCCCATAGAAATCATAAAGCACCTAATGATTGGATCGGAAGGCACCCTGGCCTTTACCTCCAACATTACCTTCGATACAGTAATTGACGAGAAGTACAAATCCTGTACCTTGATGATATTCAACACAATAGAAGATGCTTGCGATGCAACACCCCTATTGAAAGAAAGCCCCGTGGCAGCTGTTGAACTCCTCGATCGCGACAGCATACGCTCGGTAGAAAACGATCCCGATGCCCCCGAATATTTCAAGACCTTTCCCGAATCTGCATGCGTTCTGCTCGTTGAAGTGCAGGCTAACGACATAAAAGAGATGGAAAGCAAGCAAGCCGCCGTACGCAAAAGCGTTGAATCAATTCCTACATTCACACCCTATGAATTTACCATGGAGCCTAAGCAATACAACTTCAACTGGAAGGCTAGAAAGGGATTATTGCCCACAGTGGGAGGATTGCGCAACACAGGAACCACCGTTATCATCGAAGATGTGGCATTTCCCGTAGCCAAACTCGCTGCTGGATGTATAGCCCTAAAAAAACTCTTCAAAAAATATGAATACAACGATGCCGTACTTTTCGGACATGCCTTGGAAGGCAACCTCCACCTAGTATTTTCTCAAGATTTCTCTTGCGAAAAAGAGGTGCAAAGATATGCCAATATGATGGACGAACTGGCAGACATCATAGTCGACGACTTCGACGGATCTCTAAAAGCGGAGCATGGAACCGGCAGAAATATGTCGCCTTTTGTTGAAAAAGAATGGGGAGAAAAAGCTTACTTGATGATGAAACGCATCAAAAAAATATTTGACCCTAAGGGCATTATCAACCCTGGAGTAATTATTAATAGCGACCCTAAATCTCACCTTAAAAACCTAAAACCTCTGCCTGCAGTGCATCCGCTTATTGATCAGTGCATGGAATGTGGATTCTGTGAGCCACACTGTGTGGCCGAAGGACTAACGCTATCTCCACGCCAACGCATTGCGGTAGCCCGAGAAATTAGCCGACTAAAACAAAGCAATGACGACCCCCAGCGCCTTGCACAGATGGAGAAAGATGCCGTTTACTTTCTCGACGAAACCTGCGCCACCGATGGACTGTGCGGATTGGCATGCCCCGTAAAAATTGATACCGGCAAATTTGTTAAGCAATGGAGAAGCGAACGAATTTCTACTGGTGCCCACAAAAAGGCCCTATATCTAGCCAATCATTTTGCGGGAACGACGGCCAAAATGCGTACGGGACTAAATTTTGTCGGCTTCTCTCAATCCATATTGGGCAACAGCCTAATGGGCGGCATAGCATCGGGTATGAGAACTGTCTCTGGAGATAAAATTCCCAAATGGACTGCCAACATGCCCAAGGGAGCTACAGAAATAAAGAAAACAGAAGTAAACCCAGGAGCAGAATTAAAGGTTGTATATTTCCCTTCCTGTATAAATCGTGCCATGGGGAAATCTGAAAAATACGACCCCAAAGAAGTTGAGCTACGCATAAAAACCGAACAGCTACTAACGCGTGCTGGATATACCATAATTTATCCCGAGAAGGTCAACGATCTTTGTTGCGGCATGGCTTTCAGTAGCAAGGGATATAAGGAAGAGGGCGAAATGAAATCCAAGGAGCTTGAAGCTGCACTAACAAAGGCCTCCGACAATGGGAAAATACCCATCTTATATGATATGAGTCCTTGCTTCTATACCTCCAAGGAAAATTTCTCTCCCTCCCTTAAAATATACGATCCCATTGAGTTTATGCTAGAACATGTGATGCCAAAGCTTGAGGTAAAGAACAAAAAAGCTGAGACGGTAATTTTCCCTGTCTGCTCTGTAAAGAAAATAGGCATGCTAGACAATATGATGAAACTCTCCAAGCTATGTGCCGAAAAAGTTACAATGGTAGAAAGCAACTGCTGTGGCTTTGCTGGCGACAGGGGCTTTTCTTTTCCCGAGCTCAACACTCATGGACAAAGAGACTTAAAGAAGCAAATTCCTGCAGCTTGCAAGCATGGCTATTCTACCAGCCGCACCTGCGAGATTGGTATGGAAGAGCATAGTGGCATCAATTTTAAATCCATATTTTATTTGATAGATGAGGTGACGAAAGGAAGATAAGCTTGTCTGAAACAACCTACTTTTAATGAAAACCCCCTGGAATTTTATTTTTTCCATGGGGGTTTTAAAAAAGTTTTTATATCTTGCAAAAAGAAAAATAATATTATACAAATACAGCTCTTTTTACTTAAAATATGCAAATTGCAAATCACTTTCTCTCAAAATACGCTGCAAAGAGAAATAAAAACACTTATCTTTGTAGCTATTATGGGCTTAATAAAAAGAATACTTTCTTCATTTTTCATCTTCCTAATGGTGCTAGCACCAATAGGGATGAAAACGATAGTTTCTTGCTGTGGACACTGCCAGTTAGATTTGGTGCCATCGAAAGCCCTAAATTCATGCTCATGCCCTGTTGCTACATCCGATAAAACCATACCTCAAGCCTCAGGAAACCCTATTAACTGCCCCTGCTCCTGCGATGGAGTCCACTGTTTTGCGGAAGACTTAGAACCCTACTGGATATACTCACAAGATTATACAAAACAAGCGCCAAAGGTATTTAACAACACTATGCCCTTTCTTTTTTGCGAAGTAGCATCCAGATACTTTTTATCAGAGAAATTTTCTTTACAAAACAATTCCCCACCTTTTATACTGCCTCCTAGGGCATACCTATCTCTTTTACGATTACTCATTATTTGATTTTATTTTTTTGAAGGCTCTTTCGAGGGCTCTTTTATACAATTATATCCTCCTAAAAAAAAGATATAAACACTGTGTTTTTTTAAAAAAATAAAATTAATTTTCATGAGACATTTATTTATACTAATTTTTCTTATCTGCTCTTGCTCCATGCTTTTAGCACAAGACCTCGTCAAGGGGCGCGTGATGAATGAGCAGAAACACCCCCTAACGGGAGTAAACATTTATTGGAATAATACCACCGAAGCCGTACACAGCGAGGAGGATGGCAGTTTCGCCATAGCCCCCAGCAAAAAAAGTAAGCAACTTATTTTTTCTTATATAGGCCATACTTCGGACACCATATATATAGATAAAGACCTTGTCTTTAAGGAAATATACCTCAAAGAATTTTTAGAACTGGGAGAGGTGACCATTACCTCAAGGGTAGCCACTACCCTATCATCGCGACTTACAACAAATCAAACACAGCGCATAAGCTATGAGGAGCTTTGTCGTGCGGCCTGTTGCAGCCTTGCCGAGAGCTTTGAAACCAACCCCTCGGTAGATGTTGCCTATACCGATGCTGCCACAGGAGCCCGCCAGATACGCCTGCTGGGTTTATCGGGAAAGTATGTGCAGATGCTGACAGAAAATTTTCCTAACTTTCGCGGAGTAGCTGCCCAATACGGATTGGACTATGTGCCTGGCCCATGGCTGGAAAGTATATTGGTATCTAAGGGGACTTCGTCGGTAAAAAATGGATACGAGGCCATTGCCGGACAGATCAATGTGGAATTTAAAAAGCCCAAGAGTGAGGCCGACATCCTTGCTACCAACCTCTTCTTGGGCGACAATGGTCGTTATGAAGTAAACCTCGATGCAACAGCATTGCTGACACCACATTTGTCGACTACCATTTTGGCGCATTACTCTAGCGAAGAAAAAGTATTCGATATGAACCATGATGGCTTTTTTGATACGCCACTCAAGCGACAGGTGAACCTTATGAACCGCTGGGAATATAAAAAAGGCCCCTACATTGCCCAATTTGGACTGCGATTCCTCAATGAAGATAGAAAGGGCGGACAACTTAGAGACTTAGACCTTCCCTACGACTCTATTTATCGCATAGAACTAAAAACAAACCGCATAGAAGTTTTCTCGAAAAATGGATACATACTAAATTCTCAAAGAAACGAAAGCGTAGCCCTCATCGTGAGTGCCTCCTACCACGATCAGCAATCGCAATACGGCCTGCGCCCCTACGAAGTGAGGCAAAGCAACATCTATGCCAGCCAAATGTATGAGAGAGATATTAATAAGGAAAATCGCTTGAGCACAGGACTGAGCATAAACTACGACCGCTTTGACGAAAAATTTTCCCTAGACCTACCCACAGCATCTGAGGCCTTCCAAAACTCCCAGCTATCGGAGGAAACAGTGGCCGGTGCATATGCTGAATACACCCTCAATAAAAACGATAAATTTATTATCCTTGCTGGCTTGCGTGCCGACTACAGCAGCGTATACGATCTTTTCTTTACGCCACGCCTGCATATAAAATACAATATGTTCGACTGGATGCACCTTCGTATGTCGGCAGGCAAGGGCTACCGCACCACTAGGGTATTGCCCGAAAATAATTTCTACCTCGCAAGCAGCAGAAAGATGCTTATCGACAACAACTTAGACCAAGAAGATGCTTGGAACTATGGAGCCAACATTTCCTTCTACATACCCATAGCAGGCAAAGACTTGGTGCTAAATACCGAGTGGTACTACACCGATTTCAAAAAGCAGGTGGTGATTGACTTAGATGCCGATCCACATGCAGTATCGTTTTACAATTTGAATGGTAAATCTTTCGCCTCAAACTTCCAGGTAGAAGCTACCTACCCCTTCTTTGAAGGCTTTTCGGCAACTGCCGCCTACAGGGTGTCTAAGGCAAAGACCGACTACAAACACGGCTTCAAGGAGCAGGCTTTCAACAACAAGTACAAGGCCCTGATCACAGCATCTTACCAAACGGCCCTGCGCAAGTGGCAGTTTGATGCTACAGCCCAGTTCAATGGTGGCGGTCGCCTGCCCTTTGCCGATATTGAGCAGCCCCTATGGCAATCCAACTACAAGGGCTTTACGGTAATAAATGCCCAGATAAGCAAGTTTTATAGAACTTGGTCGGTATATTTAGGGGCAGAAAACTTGCTGGACTTTGTGCAAAAAGATCCTATTGTGAGCCCCAACAATCCTTGGGGAAAGAATTTTGACGCTACAATGGTATGGGGACCACTGCATGGAAGGAAAATATACCTGGGGATGAGGTATAATATACCTAGGCTCTGAGTAGAGAGAGAATTAAATCCAGCTTAGGAACAATACTCCTAAGATGGATTTTGTTGTGTCGCAAAATTTATCTATTTTTGTAAAAATAGAAATGCAAAGTTTTAGGTCGTATCGAATATGTGAAAAATAATCATATGCACGTCAAAAAGGCGACTTTTGATTCCTTAAACACTGAATTAAAAAAAATGTTAATAGAACAACTTAAAGCGGAAATACTCTCCAATATAAATACGTATTTGACAAATCAAGGGTACAAACATAATCAAGGAGCTACAAAACACCCCTGCATGCCTTTAATTTAAGTACACACCCAACAAACCAGAGTCAAAGAC
>BHEP01000008.1 GCA_003851245.1 Bacteroidales bacterium
ACCATCAATAGTATATTGAGGAATATGATCATACAGTCCTAGACCATTCTGATTACCCAATTCTCCCCATGAGGCTCTTATTTTTATATTTGAAAATACTTCTTGATCTTTCATGAAATTTTCTTCTGTTAATCTCCAGCCTAAAGATGCAGAAGGAAAAAGACCCCATTTATGTTTATTCGAAAAACGAGAAGAACCATCTGCACGAAAATTCATTTCTAGCAAGTATTTAGAATCAAAGGCATAATTGAATCGCATAAATCCTGAAAGCAAAGTCCATTCTGTTTCATCTGCTTCATTCGACCATCCTGCTGTTGAACCAAGAGACAGTGAAGGCAACTCGTTTCCAATAATATTTATTCGTTCTGCACTCAGTTTTTCATATTTTTGTTGCTCTGCAGACCATCCTCCCAAAACAATAAATTCATGTTTTAATACCTTTTTATTATACTCTGCTATAAGTTGTCCTGTCATATAACGCTCATTCGATGTGTATTGTGTAACTCTATTCGGCCCTGCCTGTCCTGCTCCCATCGAAATTAATCCATTTGGTCCATATTTTCCATACTGCCTGCGCCATTCTTTTAATTGTTGACTATTAAAAGAAATACCTCCAACAGCTTTTATTGTTAGTTCTTTAATTGGCATAAAATTTAATGTAAAAATCCCTTCCGTTTTTTGATTTTTATTCTCAGCTTTTCCCCCTTCTCGAAGTGCTTGAATAGGATTTGCTTGCATTCTATAACGAGAGTAATTACCATTCGGATCATAAATGGGCATATTAGGTCCTGCTTGAATAAAAGTCATATAAGGTATACTCCATCCTCCAAAAACAGGATGATACTCCTTTTGCGTATTGGTGAAAGTAATTTTAGAATCAAAAATCAATTTATCTTTCACAATATCAACATTAATATTAGAGCGTAAATTTATTCGGTCAAAATTATCTGGTCCATATTCCGAAAACAAACCATCTTGATCAAACCATCCTGCAGAAAACATATATCTCAGGGCATCTCCTCCCTTGGATAATGCTATGTTGTGATTTTGTTGAAAGCTATTATCCATCATCAAGCTGATCCAATCTTGATCAGAAGTATAAATCCAGTCATTGCCTTTAGGTATTGCCAGCGTTTTTTTTCCCTTTATTGCTTCTAAAGCTTCTTGAGAAAATTGAGACACTAGCCCCGCAGAGTTAAAGGCCAAATTAGATAATAGAGCATGATCCAAAGCATTATTGCTTTCAGGTATTCGTGTAGGTGAATTAAAAGATATATTACCACTGTATTCAATCTTTACTTTATCAGAACTTCCTTGCTTAGTTGTAATCAGAATTACTCCCTCTGCTGCTCTTGCACCGTATATAGCCGAAGATGCGGCATCTTTCAGAACTGAAATGGATTCAATATCCAGAGGATTTATTGTATTGATATTTCCAGGTAATCCATCTATCAATACCAAAGCTCCCGCAGAATTTATTGATGTTGTGCCTCTAATTTTTAATGATGAGTTATTACCTGGTTCTCCAGAGGATGCACTCACTATGAGACCCGAAACTGTTCCTTGCAGTGCATCCGTAGCACTCCTTATAGGTCTATCTTCAATAACATCAGCCTTAATCATCTCTACTGCTCCTGTCAAATTAATCTTTTTCTGTGTTCCGTATCCCACGACCACCACTTCGTCCAATGTTTGTGCATCTTCTTTTAGCACCAAACGAACTCTCTCTTTGCCTTCTGTCGAAAACTCTTGTGCATTGTAACCAATATAAGAGATAGTGATCTTTGCTCCTTCCGCAACATTCAGCTCAAACTTCCCATCCAAATCGGTCACGGTGCCTTGCTTTGTTCCTTTCACCACCACACTTGCCCCAATAATTGGTTCGCCTTTTTCGTCAGTTACAAGTCCTGTGATTTTTTTATCTTGGCTGATGTTCTTTGCATCCAAAAGACCTTTAGAAGAGCCTTTTCCTTTTGTAATAATAATGTGAGTACCGCTCATTTCAAAGTCCAGACCCTGACCTTTGAATACAGTAGCCAACACATCTTTTACAGCCTGATTGTTTGCCTTTATTGTCACTTTTTTGTTGGTATCAACATCATTGACATCAAACCAAAAAGAGTAGGAAGTCTGTGATTTTATTTCGCTAAACAATTCGTTTATAGCCCTGTTTTTAAGGTCGATAGTAACTTTTGCTTCTTGCGAATGAGAAGTCGCCGAAAGGGAGATTATCCCAAAAAAAAGAAAGAAGAATGAAATCTTCATTATTTTTAACGTTCTTTGGCTACACAATATAGGCCATAAGAGCCTAAAACAGAATATTTTTTTATACATTTGTATCGTTTTTTAGATTAGCAATCAATTTTGTGGTTATTACTTAATTCGGAATCGGGGAATGTTAGCGCATTCTCCTATTCGTGTTTTGTATTGTTTATTTCTCAATAGGCATGTTTTTTAGTAGATATTTATATTATTCCCATCAATGGTGTATGAGAATCTCTGGTTGGAAGACATTACCTTCAGCACTTGCTCGATGGTTTCGTTGTTTACAAAGTCGCCCACAAAGCGCTTATTTTTTAATGATTGCTGGTGAACATTAATTTTCACATTGTAATTCCTTTCCAGTATGTCTACAATTTTGTCGAAGGCATAGCCTTCAAATATCAATCTGTTTTGCATCCAAGCAGTGGCTTCTGCCATGCCGTTTTTGCTTATCGCTATTTGTTCTGAAAGCAGGTTGTAAGTTGCCAAATCATTGGGCTTCATAATTGTAGAATTTTCTGCCGACACAATCAATTCGACTGAACCTTCTATAAGAGCAAGTTTTATTTCGTCGTTCTCTTTATAGTAATTTACATTAAATGTAGTGCCTAAGACTTTCACTTCCAAAGTTCCTGTTTCCAATATAAAAGGACATTCTTCATTTTTGGATACCTCTAGGTATGCTTCACCATAAAGCTTTATTCGCCTTTCGCTATTTCCAAATTTGCTGTCTAGTTCAACGACAGAGCCCGAATTTAGCCATATCTTGGTGCCGTCTTTCAATTCTATTTGCGATTTAGAGCCGTTTGGAACACTTATCTTGGAAATGAAATTGTTATTATCGTGCTTGGGCAACACAAAATATGAATACGCAAAGTAAGAGATAAAAACAAAGGGAACTATGATTGCAGCATATCGGAGCATACGACGAAGCATGTTTCGTTTTTCTATGATAGCACCTTCAAATATATGATAAGCTTCTTTTTCATCAAATCGCTTGTCTGTTATAATAAAACCTACCGACTTCCAAGTGCTTTTTATCTCATTAAAATATTCTTTATTGCTATGCGACAGCTCTATCCAAGCATCCAGATCTTGTTGAGATGTCTTTGAAATAGAGCCAGTAAGATGGTCAATCATCAAACCTAAATAATACTCTTTTTCTCGCTCTTGCTGCATATTTTCTTCCATATACTTATTAAGACGATTGAAATTGAATTGTGGGTAAATCAAAAGCAGTTTATTTACAGATATTCTTTGAGATCCTTCCTTAAACGTACAATTGCCGACTTGATGTGGTATTTAACAGTATCAACTGAGGTGCCTATTTCTTGAGCAATTTCCTGGTATTTAAGGTCTGAGAAACGACTTAATTCAAAGATTCGGCGCGTAAGGTCGGGCATAGCCAGCAAGCTTTTTTTAATCTTGAGGTCCAACTCTTTTTCAATCAGTTGAGCCAGAGGGTAATCGTATTGATCTTCGTAGTTTACTTGACTCGTGTGTAGCTTGTCTCCCACACTTATCTTTACCTCCTCTAGTCGTTTGCGTTCTTTCAGATGGTCTAGGCAACGGTTTTTTACGGCTCCCATCAAATAGCTTCGCAGTGATTGCAAGATATTAATCTCATTTCGCGTTTTCCAGATATTAAAAAAAACATCACTAACCATGGTTTCGGCAATAAAAGAATCATCAACATATTGATATGCAAATACACAAAGTGCTTTGTAGTGGTTTTCATACAAGAACTTATAGGCTTCGCTATTTCCTGCTGCAAGACCCTTTATAATAGTGTGGTTTGTATCTTTATTCATATTCAAAAAAACAATTATGGATAAAATTTACTATCTTTGTTTTTTAAACGTAGAGCAAAGGTATACAATTTATACGATAATCAAAATTAACTTACATTCAGCAAATATTTTTTATGCAAAATAGAATAAGTTCTCTTTTTGGAATTAAGTACCCCATTGTTCAAGGCGGTATGGTGTGGTGTAGTGGATGGCGTTTGGCATCAGCAGTGAGTAATGCAGGAGGTTTGGGTCTTCTAGGAGCAGGCTCCATGCATCCTGAAGTACTTAGAGAGCATATACAAAAGTGTAAAAAGGCTTGCGGCCCTCATCCTTTTGGAGTAAACATACCCTTATTATACCCTGAGATTGATACAATAATGAATATTGTGGTAGAAGAAGGAGTGAAAATTGTATTTACCTCGGCAGGAAATCCAAAGACTTGGACAAGCTGGCTCAAAGACAGGGGCATTATAGTAGTGCATTTGGTGTCTAGTGCAAAATTTGCTATAAAAAGCGAAGCT
This sequence comes from Bacteroidales bacterium, assembly GCA_003851245.1. Lineage (GTDB taxonomy): Bacteria > Bacteroidota > Bacteroidia > Bacteroidales > Azobacteroidaceae > BHEP01. Next base: position 4,574 of record BHEP01000008.1, read on the forward strand.
TGTGGTGTAGATGCGGTGGTAGCAGAAGGCTTTGAAGCAGGCGGTCATAATGGGCGCGAAGAGACCACTACTATGGTATTGATACCTCAGGTGAAGCGATCCATAAGCATCCCATTGATTGCGGCAGGCGGCATTGCTACAGGACAATCTATGCTGGCGGGCATGGTTTTAGGAGCCGAGGGTCTGCAGTTGGGATCTCGCTTTGCATTGACACAGGAGAGTTCGGCTTCCGAGGCCTTTAAGCAGAAATGCCTTCAGATAGGAGAGGGGGAGACCCTACTTTGTCTGAAAAAAATTGTGCCAACACGCTTGATAAAAAACGATTTTTTTCAAGAAGTAGCACTTGCCGAAGAGAGGGGAGCAAGTGGCGACGATTTGCGTGCTTTGCTGGGAAAGGGGCGTGCCAAAAAAGGTATTTTTGAAGGAGACCTTTCTTTGGGGGAACTTGAAATTGGGCAGGTAAGTTCTTTGATAGAGGATTTGCCTACTGTATCAGAGCTTATTGGCTCATTAGTTTTTGAATATAATATGCTAATAAATACTTTCGATAAGAGAGCGTGGTAATATTCCTGTAAATTTGCGTAAATTTGCAAAATATTATACGTTAGGAATAAAATAGGTACATGGCAAAAAAAAAGCAAACTAAAAAACAGGTAGAAGAGTTTCAATTTTGGACATCCTTTTCAGATTTAATGAAAAGTGAGGTCACCCATTTTATTGTAGGATTGATGATTCTTCTGTTTACTGTTTTTGCCACTTTATCTATGATTTCCTTCTTTTTTACGGGCTCTTCTGACCAAAGTAAAATCGAGGGAGTTTCCCTGTTTTATATAGGAAATATTGCCAATATTCAAAACTGGACAGGTTTTAGAGGAGCTTGTTTGAGCAATATATTAATGAATGAGTGGTTTGGAATTTCTACCTTTATACTTTTATACTTTTTTGCTCGTATTGGTTTGCGATTAATGCATGTAAAGCCTTATTCGATATTAACAAATTTTGTGTTTAGTGCCCTAAGTATGATTGGTTTGTCGATTGCTGTTTCATTTTTCTTGGGCTATTTTTTTAGAGATTCCGCCATTTATATTGGCGGTAAACATGGTTTTATAATGTCTGATATTCTCAAAGAAAATTTGGGGATTCCTGGAACAGCCATTCTTCTAATCCTATTTTTTGTTGTTGTCATGGTTTTTGTTAATGCCGACACCATACCATTTTTAAGGAAGTTTTTTAATATAAAGCCACTTTCTTTTAATGCTTTGTGGACCAAGAAGGCTACTTCATTACTAAGTAAAAAAGACGAGGAAGACCAAAGCCAAGATCCTGAAGTCATCGTCAAGTATAAGAAAGATGCTACTCCCAATATATTGGTTGTCGACCAAAAGGATGGAGAGAATGCCTTTGTGAGGATAGAGGATGTAAAATCTGATGCAGATAAGGCTTTTGAGGTGCATGCTCCTGTGGACGAGGAATACTATATCCCTACAGAAGAAGCAGCTGAAGATAAGTTGCCTTTAATTATTAACAAGAGCGAGAGTGATGAATTGGCAAACGAATTGCTGCGCGAACATGGACTCTACGATCCTACCATAGATCTTCCAAATTTCAAGTTTCCGGGACTTGAGCTCTTAAAAAAATATGACTTGGGTGACAGACAGGTAGATATGGATGAGCAGAATGCCAACAAGAATAGAATTATAACTACACTTGAGCATTATGGCATCAAAATTAAGTCCATTAAGGCAACTGTTGGCCCAACCATTACGCTCTATGAGATTATTCCTGAGGATGGGGTGAGGATTTCCAAAATTCGCAACCTCGAAGACGATATTGCCATGAGTCTGTCGGCTCTCGGCATACGCATCATTGCCCCCATGCCTGGAAAAGGAACTATAGGAATTGAGGTGCCTAATAAGGATCCTCAGATTGTATCTATGCACTCTATTATTGCATCCAAAAAATTCCAAGAATCTAAACTTGATTTGCCCATTGCCTTAGGTAAAACCATTACCAATGAGGTTTTTATGGTCGATCTTTGTAAGATGCCGCACTTGCTGGTGGCAGGAGCCACAGGACAGGGGAAGTCGGTAGGGCTCAATGCTGCTATCACATCCCTCTTATATAAGAAGCATCCCGCAGAGCTAAAGTTTGTGTTGGTAGATCCTAAGATGGTAGAGTTTAGCATTTATTCCATTATAGAAAAGCATTATTTGGCAAAACTTCCAGATTCAGACAAGCCAATCATCACAGATTTTACAAAGGTAATTTATACACTTAATTCCTTGACCAAGGAGATGGACGATAGGTATGACCTCTTGATGAAAGCGGGTTCACGTAATATTAAGGAATACAACGAAAAGTTTTTCAATAGGCGACTCAACCCACTCAAAGGGCATAAATTTATGCCGTATATTGTGGTAATTATTGATGAGTTTGGCGATCTTATTATGACGGCAGGCAAGGAAATAGAGCTTCCCATAGCGCGTATTGCCCAAAAGGCTAGGGCTGTGGGTATTCACATGATTATTGCTACCCAGCGACCTACCACCAATATTATAACCGGAACTATCAAAGCAAACTTCCCTGCACGTATTGCTTTTAGGGTAACTTCCATGATAGATTCGCGAACTATTTTAGATAGTCCTGGTGCCAATCAGCTCATTGGTAGGGGCGACTTATTGTTTTTTCAAGGCAGTGATATGACCCGTGTGCAGTGTGCTTTTGTGGATACTCCCGAGGTTGAGAGAATATCCGAATTTATAGGAAGTCAGGCAGCTTACCCCACAGCATTTTATTTGCCCGAATATGTGGGAGAGGATACCGAAAAATCGCCAGGAGGAGTTGACCTACGTGATAGAGATGCCCTATTTGATGACGCTGCTCGTTTAATTGTAATTCATCAACAGGGATCTACCTCACTTATTCAGCGCAAGTTTTCTGTAGGTTACAATCGTGCAGCCAGGATCATGGATCAGTTGGAGGCGGCAAGAATTGTTGGACCCTTTGAAGGAAGTAAGGCTAGGCAGGTATTGATACAAGACGACTATCAATTGGAGCAAGTATTGACCAATCTAAAGCAATGAGGCAGGCCGAATAAATCCAGACCAATAATAATTAATAGGATAATCAATAGAATAATCAATAGAATAAATAATTTACATAATGCAAGGAATAAAAATTTCACTTTTGCTTTTTTTAATAAGCTTCTCATTTATTGCTTTTGCTCATAATGATATAAGAGCCATTGAAGTACTCGAAAACGCAAGTAGCGAATACCTCAAAGCGGGAGGTGTAAGTGCTCAGTTTGCTATACATATCAAGGATAGCAAGCTCATACAAACTTTTGAGGGAGATATTAAAATGAAAGGAGATAAATTTTACCTCTCAACACCCGACATTGATACATGGTTTGATGGCAAAACCCAATGGGCGTATTTGAAGCAAAATGATGAAGTAAATATCACAGAACCCGAAGCAGAAGAATTGCAAATGATAAATCCTATAAATATATTGGGGATTTATAAAAATGGATCTTATACTTGTAAGTATCTTGGAGAAAGGCAGGATGCCAAACAAAAAAGCGTTTTTGAAGTCGAGCTTAATCCTAAAAATAAGAAGGGGCAAATCACAAAAATTGTTTTGCAGCTGTCTAAAATAGATTTTACTCCTACAAAATTTCAAGTTTTTTATAAGAATAAACTTGAAAATATTATTCAGATCAATAAGTATGAAAAAGGGCAGAGTCTAAGTGATCAAATATTTGTGTTTGATAAAAAAAAATATCCTGAGGTCGATGTCATTGACCTCAGGTAAATGGAAAATATATATTATTAATCAATTATCATTTAACTTATGAATAAAGAGAAAACAAGATGTCTTATTATAGGCTCAGGGCCTGGAGGTTATACTGCTGCTATATACGCATCAAGAGCCAATTTATCACCTATTTTATACGAGGGGATTCAACCTGGAGGCCAGCTTACAACAACAAGCGAGGTTGAAAATTTTCCTGGCTATGCCGATGGAATTACAGGGCCCGAAATGATGGTGGATTTGCGCAAACAAGCGCAGAGGTTTGGTACGGATATACGTACAGGGATGGCTACAGCTGCCGATTTATCAAAAGCTCCTTATACGATAACTATAGATGGAAATACGGTAATAGAAACAGAAACCCTGATTATTGCCACAGGAGCATCGGCAAAATATTTGGGCTTAGACGACGAAACGAAGTATGCAGGACAGGGAGTTTCGGCCTGTGCTACCTGCGATGGATTTTTTTATAGAAAAAAAGTTGTAGCTGTTGTAGGTGGTGGTGATACTGCTTGTGAGGAAGCTATTTATTTGGCCGGACTGGCTTCAAAAGTTTACCTTATTGTGAGAAAACCCGAACTCAGAGCCTCCAAAATAATGCAAGATAGGGTGATGGCTCATCCCAAAATTGAAGTTTTATTTGAGCATAATACAATAGGACTCTTTGGAAATAATGGTGTGGAAGGTGCTCATTTGGTGAAAAAACAGGGGGCGGCAGATGAAGAAAAGATAGATATTGCCATTGATGGTTTCTTTTTGGCAATAGGACACACACCCAACTCAGATATTTTTAAAGAATATTTAGATATAGATGAGCATGGATATATCAAAACAATACCAGGCACACCACTAAGCAATATTGCTGGTGTTTTTGCTGCTGGTGATGTAGCAGACCCTCACTACAAACAGGCAATTACTGCAGCTGGCACAGGATGTATGGCCGCCATAGAATCGGAAAAATATCTTAGTAGTATTGGAAAATAATTCCTATTGATTAAGCTCATATAATTCAGCTCATATAAAAAAAGCCCTCTACATAGAAGGCTTTTTTTTATTTTTTTGTGCCAGCAATAATAATGTATATCTCTTCTTTTTTGAGATGTTTCTGCGCCATTTCCATTATGTCTTCCTTGCTTACAGATTGTATGTCTTCTACTTGTTTTGAGAAATAGGTTTCGGGCAAATCATTGGCATACATTGAAATGTATAGGTCGGACAAAGAAAAAATGCCATCCAAATTCCTAACAAAATCGCCCAACATATAATTTCTTACCATGTCGAGTTCTTCTATTGTAATAAACTCATTTTGCAAGCGCGATATTTCTATATGCACCTCATCAATAAGAGGCTGACTAAATTCGCAGGCTGTTTGCGAAGCAATACTTAGGTATGAGGCATGTTTGAGACTTGTAATACTCGATGATATGCCGTAGGTGTAGCCTTTGTCTTCGCGAATGTTTGACATTAATCGGCTGCCGAAATATCCTCCCAAGATGGTATTCATGATGCGAAATTTGTTGAAATCGGGCTGCATTCTGTCAATTACGGGGAGTCCCATACGAATGGCATTTTGCATGGCATCGGGTTTTTCTACCCACAATATTTTTTTTGGAGAGGCTTGAATAAGAAAGTCGGAATGTTTGTTTTCTTGCACACTTCCCCAAGTATCAGTGCCAAAGCTTTTTTCAATGGCTTGAATCATAGTATCATTTATTTTTCCTGAAACAAATATGCGGGTATTTTTTGAGTGGTAATGCTCTGAGTAGAAAGACAGCAAATCGTTGCGCTTAAGATTTGAAAAATCTTTTTTTTCCAAATCATTGCTATACGGATGTTTTTTTCCAAAAAGAGCCTGGCTGAATTTTTTTAATGCCAAGGATTGCACTTTTTCTTGGTCTACAAGAAACTGTTGTAGTTTTCTTTCTAAGTGAGTATGCAATTCTGCCTCAGGAAAAGATGCTTGTTTGACAATTAGCTCTAAGAGGGCCAGTAGCTCGTAAAAATAGCGAGTGGGGGCATACAAAGTGAGGTAGGCATGGTGGTATGTTTGTGATACTTGTAGCCACGCACCATAGAAATCCAGCTTTTCGGCAAGTTCCTTAGGTCCCATGTTTCCTGCTCCTTCTTTGATGAGCAGATTGGTAAATGAAGCCACCAATTTCTTTGACTGCTCCCATTTGCCCGCGGCAATCATGATGTCTAATCGGCATACATCTTGTTCTCCCATTGATAATACATGCAGGGGAATACCGTTGGGCAGCACTTGCAGATTCATTTGTGGAATTTCTATCTTCTTAATATCCTTTTTTAGAGGCTGAATTGTTCTATCTAATTTCATTTGTCATTTTTTTTATTGCTATTTCCATATCTTCAGGACTATCTATTCCCATTGTCTCTTGTTGAGTTATGGCAATGCGAATTGTATAATTATTTTCTATCCATCGCAATTGTTCGAGGGATTCAATTTTCTCCAATTTTGAGGGCTTTAGGGACGTAATTTTTTTGAGTATATCTGCTCGGTAGGCATATATTCCAATATGCTTGTAGTAAGTCGTTTGAGTGGCAAAGGGTTTGTCCGAAGCGTCTCTATAGAAAGGTATTACTGAGCGACTGAAATAAATGGCCTGCATTTCTTGGTCGAATATTACCTTGGGCGTGTTGGGGTTGCTCACCTCTTCCCATTTATTTTCGTCTGTAAATGCCTTTGCCAGAGTAGCTATTTGACTTTTTTGCTGGTCAAAACACGATTTGAGGAGTGCTATTTGTTGCGCTTGAATAAAGGGCTCGTCACCTTGAATGTTTATAAGAACATCAAAAGGTTTTCCAATTTTTTCAAAGGCTTCATAGCACCTATCTGTACCGCTTTGATGGAGGGGAGAGGTCATTACAGCCTTGCCACCAAAACTGCGTACAGTCTCAAATATCAGCTCATTGTCGGTGGCTACATACAAGTCGTCGAGCTCATTTACCACCTGTTCGTATACTCTTTGTATCATGGGCTTGCCAAGCATATCAGCCAGAGGCTTGCCAGGAAATCTAGTTGAGGCATATCTTGCAGGTATTATCCCTAAAAATTTCATGTTTTAATTATTTTTTTTGTGCAAATTAAATACCATATCGTCTAAATAGTTTGCAAAATTAAGTATTGCGATTTTAATATCTCGTGCTCCCATTCGGTAAGGTTCTTTTGCTCGCCATAGCCCCTGTCCTTCATTTGAATCATTGCCTCATTCGCCGATTTGTTGTGCTTGAACTCAAAAATATATACTGCCTGCCTACTTTTGCAGACGGCATCTATACGCCCCTTGTTGGTAGATAATTCGGCATTGAATCTATAAAGCAAATAAAATATACAGTAGAATACTGTATGGTAATAGGCCTCCGAAGACTTGCCTGCACTAAGATGGTAGGGAATACTGGCATAAAAAGAGTACGGCTCTTCTATCAAGGACTCAATATCTTGGCTGTCTAAGCTATCTTTAAACCTATCAAGAGTATGGCTAGTATCGAGCAGAGAGTCGGTGGTGAGGTAGCCCGTTTGTATCAGCAGGGTGGCATATTTGGCATCCATGGTGATGTCGAAGAGCTTGTTGAGCTTAGAGAAGATGCTTGCCTTGGAGAACTTAGCAATGCCCGTCATAAGCACGAAGCGCAAATAAGAATCCAGCTGCTCTATCTTTAGGCCTGCAAAAAGTTCTTTTTTTACTTCAAAGGCAGCCTTGAGTGTAGAGATGGTGAGGGACTTGCCAAAGCTACGAAGACGAGAGAAGAAGAAGTAGTCTGTGTCGCCTGTCAGCATCTCGTGTATAAAATCTGTATTATCTACATACACACAATTTTTGTTGATAAGATCCTCGAAGGAATAAATATCTGTAGCAATGCGCTGGAGTTTGGTGTTCATATCTATACATATTATCTTACAAAGGTAGTTTATTTATGATAATATTGGATATATGCTCCATGATTTATAAGGCTTTTTGTTGTATACACAGACTACTTAGTTGCTTAATATTACTTCTCTCTCCAACCACCCAAAGTACGTCATCTTCTGAGAAGTCTAAATTTATTTCAGGGTTCATTATTGAGGAATCTTGTCTTTCTATGCCTACAAGCAAGCAGTTGTACTTGTCTCTTATTCTTGAGTTTACTATTGTTTTTCCAATTAATTTGGAATTGGACTCCACACGTATTTGCTCCAAATTTACTTCGCTATAAATTTCTTTCTCCTTATTTTGAGTACTGTATTCACTTCCTTTTTTCTCTATAAAACTCTGAAATACAGTCATTTGATCATCGGTGCCTAGCACTATTATTTTATCAAAAGGATATATATAAACCTCTCCACCAGGTATATTGATACGCTTGTCTCCTCTTATAATGGTCACAATATTTACCCCACAGCTTTGGCGGAAATTCAATTCTTTCAGAGTTTTGCCAATGATGGAATAATTGGGGTTAACCACAAAATCTGAGAGGTGCAAATCTCTATTGAGCAGGTGATCAACAAATTTGGGACTTACTGTTGCCGTTTTATATTCATACTCTTGGCGGGCATTGAGGTTGTGTTTAAATCGCCGTTCTATGAGTATAGATTGTTTTTTTACTCTTTTTGAAAATAGCAAAAATGCAACAATAATGCAGGAAATAAGCAAGGACAAATGAAGGGGTAGTTTCATTACATTTACAAACAAGAAGCCTACAATAAATATACAAATAAATATCCTTACCACAACAATAAAAAGCAAGGGACTGCGGTTTATCTTATTTTTTACCCACAGTTTGCGAAATTCTATTGAGCGATTTTTCTTAACCATAATGGCTCGCAACAAGGGTGACAATATCAAAAGTACGATAGTTATGAATAATAAAGATCCCTTAAGTCCCTCAATATTACTTTTGATAAAAGGTAGGAGGTAGTGCATGGAGAGAAATATAATCATCAGAGATAAAACAAGATATATTATGACCAATCTACAAATGGCTTTGAGCAGCTTTTTCCAAGTGCCTTGTTCGTTCATAGGCCTGGCTCCAGAAGCGTCTTTGTTTACAAATTGATATAGGGAGACGGGAAGGTGTTTTTCGGCATATTGATAAGCAGGTTCTGAAAATTTAATTAGGTAGGGTGTACAAAACACTGTGACTACCGAAACGGCAACAATTACGGGGTAGAGAAATTCATCGATCACTCCCAAACTCAGACCAGTAGCAGCAATGATAAAGGAAAATTCTCCTATTTGGGCCAAAGAAAACCCTGAGCGCATGGCTATTTTTAAAGGCTGCCCAGCGAGTAAAATCCCTATAGTGCCAAATGTTGTTTGACCAATTATTACAGCCATACTAATGATTGTGATGGGGAGGATATATTCTCCAACCACAAGTATATCTAACATCATACCCACAGAAACAAAAAATATAGCACCAAACAGATTTTTTACAGGCACCAATTGATGTTCTATTCTCTCGGCATCCATGGTTTCTGCCAAAATAGAACCCATCACAAAAGCTCCCAAGGCAGACGAAAATCCTGCCTGGGTAGCAAGATAAACCATGCCAAAACATAGGCTTAGCGATACAACCAAAAGGGTCTCATCGTTGAGGTGGGCTTTGGCTTTCTTAAATAATGTGGGAATCAAATAGATACCCACCACAAACCAAAACAGCAGGAAGGCTAGGAGCTTCAATATGCTTTCAAGCATCTCAACGCCCTCAAACTGCTTACTAACAGCCAAGGTGGAGAGTAGCACCATGAGTAAAACAGCAAAAAGATCTTCTACAACCAAAATACCCAAAACAATGCCCGCAAAACCTTGCTTCTGCAAGCCCATATCATCAAATACCTTGATGATAATCATTGTAGAGGACATGCAAAGCATTCCTCCCAAAAATATACTGTTCATTTGCGACCAGCCCAAGGCCAGGCCTGTAAGGTAGCCTACCGACATCATAGACACCACAATGGTGGTGGTGGCTATAACTGCAGTAGTTCCGACTCTAATTAATTTCTTAAAACTAAAATCCAAACCCAGAGCAAATAAAAGAAAAATAACTCCTATATCTGCCCATATATTTATACTCTCGGGATTGGTGACTGTGGGAAAAAACGTAATGTGAGGCCCCGCAAATATTCCTGCAACAATATATGCCAATACTACCGGTTGTTTTAATTTCTTGAATATCAACGAAGCAACACTAGCAGAAAATAGTATAAGTGCTAAGTCGATAATTAAACTGGGAAGATGTGACATGTATTTATTTTTGTTGTAATTTCCAAAATTACAACAAAATAACTGACCAGCAAAAAAATAAACTAATAAAAACACATGTTTATGCCATGATTTCACAAAGTTTTGTTACAAAATAGATAAAATATCTAAATTGAAATTCTTTATGCCTGAGATTTATTTTATTCTCCTTGTATGTGTATATATTTGCGACTGTTTATAATTTTTAAAACTAAGTATGGCATGAGTTTTAATATAAGATTATTCGTAATTAAGGTTTGTTTATTGTCTTTAGGATTTTTATCATGCAATATATTTTGCCTTTGGGCTCAGAATCAAGATTTTTTTAAGATCATTATTAACGACAAAATAAAGTTGCCTCCACCAAAAATGGATGATCTGCCAATGCGCATTGATCAATATAAAGAATCAAAAACGGATCAACAAATTTATCTTGATTTAAAAAATAAAGATTACCTAAATCTCAATAAATTCGATGACGCTAACTTAAAAATTGCACCTGCCTTACTCGAAGCCATTAAAAATCCTGATTTAGGAATTTATAAGTTCTACTATCTTGAGCAATTTTATATCGAAGGTAGGTGGTATCCCAAGCTTACACCACACTTATTGGGTGTAAGAAAAAATGGAGGAAAGCCTATAAAGAGCAAGAAAATGCGTGAAATAACAGAAATATTCTATCCTAGCGATTAGTTTATTCATTTTATACCATAATAATACTTAAATATTTTTATATTTGCAAAAAGATAATTAACGTATGCCATAATTGGATAAAATATTTATATTTGAACATCACTTAATAGATAAACAATGATAAAACTTACCGATATAAATAAAACCTATTTCAATGGTTCTCCCTTGCATGTGCTCAAGGGCATAGACCTGCACATAAAAAAGGGCGAAATGGTATCTATCATGGGAGCCTCAGGCTCGGGGAAGTCGACGCTGCTAAATATCCTTGGCGTATTGGATACCTACGATACGGGATCCTATTATTTGGACAACCTTTTAATAAAAAATCTCAGTGAGACCAAGGCTGCCGAATTGAGGAACCAAAAAATAGGCTTTATATTTCAATCGTTCAACCTCATAAATTTTAAAAATGCCTTGGAAAACGTGGCGCTACCCCTCTATTATCAGGGAATAAAAAGAAAGAAGCGCAACGAAATAGCCTTGGAATATCTCGATCAGATGGGCTTGAAAGACTGGGCTCACCATATGCCTAATGAGCTTTCGGGGGGGCAAAAACAAAGAATTGCCATAGCAAGAGCACTTATCGCAAAGCCCCAAGTTATTTTGGCCGACGAGCCTACAGGTGCCCTAGATAGCAAAACCTCATTGGAGGTGATTCAAATATTGAGAGATGTCAATATGACAGGAATGACAATGATAATAGTTACTCACGAGCAGGGAGTGGCAGATGCAACCGACAAAATCATTCGCTTGCGCGATGGCATTATAGAATCTATAAAAGAGAAAAAACAAGAATTTCAAAACCATATTTGACCATGTTTGATATAGATAATTGGTTGGAAATATATTATACCATCAAGAAAAATAAATTGCGCACTTTTCTTACTGGTTTTTCGGTTGCATGGGGTATATTTATGCTCATCGTACTCTTGGCGTCGGGCAATGGCTTGAAAAATGGGGTGATGTCTAACTTTGGAGATAGGGCCGTCAATAGCATACAATTGCATGGAGGACGCACCTCACAAGCCTATAAGGGGATACCTGAAAATAGAAGAATAAGGCTGGATCAAAAAGATTTTGATCTCATAGAGCATCAGATAAAAGAATCTGAAGACCTCTCGGCAAGCGTGCAAACAGATACCAAGGTAAGTTACATGCTGGAATCTAGCACTGCCACTTTCGATGGCGTTTATCCTGTGTTGAGCAAGATAAAAGGAATTAAAATTGTGGGCAGTAAAGGCAGGTTTATCAACGAAATAGATATGAAGCAAAGGCGTAAAGTTGCCGTTATAAACAAGCGTCTTCAAGAGGTTTTATTTAAAAATACTGATCCTATAGGCAAAATGATTGTTAGCAATGGACTTTCTTTTAAGGTGATAGGAGTATACGAATCGCAGGAGTGGGGCAACCAACAAAATGCCTATATACCCTTTACCACAGCCCAATTGCTGTATAATGAGGGCTGGGGCATTGGCACTATAAATTTTACAGTCAAGGGCATAGAATCTTTGGAGCAGAGCGAGCTCTTTGAAAAACAATTGCGAAGAAAGCTTGCTGCCTTACATCAGTTTGCACCAGACGATAATAGGGCTGTTAGCATTTGGAACACCCTAGAAAGCTATTTGCAGACGATGAGCATTTTTAATGCCATTACATTTTTTGTGCTAATTATTGGCATTTTTACCCTCATTGCAGGCGTTGTAGGGATAAGCAATATCATGCTAATAACCGTCAAGGAACGCACCAAAGAGTTTGGCATTCGTAAGGCCCTGGGAGCCAAGCCTTGGTCTATCTTGCAATTGATACTCATGGAATCGGTTCTTATAACCTCTCTTTTTGGATATGTGGGCTTAGTTCTGGGCATTCTTACTAGCGAGCTAGCAAATAAGATTATAGAATCTGCTATGGCTGCGGAAGAGGGAGAGTTTTATATTTTTCAGAACCCTTCGGTGGATATTGGTATCGCGGTGGGAGCGATGTTGGCATTGATTGTGGCAGGGGTCTTGTCGGGGCTTTTTCCTGCAATCAAGGCTGTAAGAATATCGCCCATTGAAGCCATGCGACAAGAATAATGATTTCATAAAAATTTATAACTCATTGATTAGATGTTTGATTTAGATCGTTTTGAAGAAATTTGGATTACCATTTCCCGCAATAAAGTAAGGAGTTTTCTTACTGGTTTTGGGGTTTTTTGGGGCATTTTTATGTTGGTCATCATGCTAGGAGCAGGAAGTGGCTTAGAAAGAGGGATGATGAAAAATATCGATGGATTTGCCACCAATTCTTGTTTTTTTTACTCTTCAACTACATCCGAAGCCTACAAAGGTTTTAAGAAAGGGCGAAGTTGGAACCTCAAAAATAGGGATGTCGAAGCCATCAAGAATAGTGTAAAAGAGCTTGACTGTCTCTCTCCAATGCTTTGGGGGGTGCGTAGCAACAACAATGTGGCATACAACAACAAGGCATCTTCCTTTAGTGTGCGTGGTTTGTATCCCGATTACACAAAAATTGAGCAACAAAGAATGAGGTTTGGGCGTTTCATCAATGATGTTGATATATTGTACAAAAGAAAAGTATGTGTCATTGGCACCAAGGTACACGAAGATCTTTTTGTAAACAAAGAAAACCCCTTGGGCTTTTATATTCGAGTCAATGGCATCTATTATATGGTGGTGGGAGTTGCCAGTTCATTTTCCGAGATTAGTATTGGAGGTCGTGCTGAAGAATCTGTAATTATACCGTTTTCTACCATGCAGCAGATAAACAATCAGGGCGATAGAGTGCATTTCCTAGGAGCTACAGCCAAGCCGGGAGTTGACGCTCAAGTTTTAGAAGATAAAATAAAGCAGGTTATAATGGCACAAAATAATATAGCACCCACCGACAAGCAAGCTGTAGGATCTTTTAATATAGAGAAACAATTTAAGATATTCGACAATTTGTTTTTAGGCATTTCATTGCTGGTTTGGATTGTGGGTATGGGAACTCTCTTTGCAGGCGTTATTGGAGTTAGCAATATTATGTTGGTAACAGTCAAAGAGCGCACTCGCGAGATAGGAGTCAGGAGGGCTCTAGGAGCCAAGCCTGCAACTATAATGGCACAAATTATGTCCGAAGGTCTTTTGCTAACTTCCATCTCGGGCGTTTCAGGACTGTGTTTTGGCGTGGCAGTGCTGTCATTGGTAGGTATGGTTATGGAGCAAGCTGCTGATGGCAGCTCGTTTTTAGGAAGTCCCATTGTGCCTTTTAATGCAGCCGTACAATCTATGGTGGTTCTTTTGGTGAGCGGCTTAATTTCGGGAGCTATTCCTGCATGGCGGGCACTAAAAATAAAAGCTATTGATGCAATAAGAGAAGAATAAAAAATAATATATAAATGTAGGTATATGAAAAAAGGATTAAAATTTGTAAGTCTCGGTCTCGTTATCGTTATTGTGATTGGAACTTTTGTTTTCTTGTGGCAGAAGTCTCAGCCAGAGAAAATAATCTATGAGGCTATAGATCCTGAAAATGGAATGGTAGAAAATAAAACGGTGGCAACAGGAAAGGTAGAGCCTAGAAATGAAATACTTATAAAGCCGCAGATCTCTGGAATTGTATCAACAATACTAAAAGATGCTGGCGACATGATAAAGGCTGGTGAGATTATTGCCACGGTGAAGGTTATCCCAGAAATGGGGCAGCTAAATTCTGCAGAATCGCGACTTCGCATTGCTACATTAAATATGGAGCAGGTAAATTCCGAATTTGAGCGCCAAAAGAAACTCTACAGTGGAGGTGTTGTATCAAAAGAAGAGTACGAAGCCTCCGAAACGACTTTTAAAAAAGCACTAGAAGAAAAAGATAATGCAAGGGATGCCTTGGATATTATAAAGGTAGGAATTTCTAAGAAATTTGCCAACCTGAGCAATACACAAATCAGGGCTACCATAACCGGTATGATACTAGATGTGCCTATCAAGGAGGGAAACTCTGTGATACAGGCCAATACCTTCAATGATGGCACCACCATTGCGTCGGTAGCCGATATGGCCGACATGATTTTTAGGGGAAAATTGGATGAGACGGAAGTCGGTAGGGTAATCGAAGGAATGCCCCTTGTATTGACAATTGGTGCATTGAACAGCCAAAAGTTTGATGCTGTGCTGGAGTATATTTCACCCAAGGGGACCGAAGAAAACGGGGCTGTATTGTTTGAGATAAAAGCGGCGGCAAAAATTCCTGAGGGGGTTAAGATAAGGGCTGGATACAGTGCCAATGCAGAAATAGTTTTGGAAAGAGCTGAAAATGTGATGGTTATACCCGAAAGTTCTATTGAGTTTAGCAATGATTCGGCCTTTGTATACATATTAAAAGGTGAAGAGAAGGGGCAAAATTTTGAAAAAACGAATGTAGAAGTTGGTCTTTCTGATGGTATTAAGATAGAAATAAAAAAAGGATTGACGTTCAATGATAAGATTAGGGGTGCTATTGTTAACCTTAAGGAAAAGGAAACAATGGAACATGGAGAACATTGAAAACCTTAATAACATTAGATCAAAAACAAGTAAATTAAGTCAACTAAGGATAAAATTATTAACATTTTCTTTGCTATCTTTGTCCAAAAGAGGCATAAGCATATATTTAGGAGTGTAATTATGAATATTAAATTTTTTCTTTTAACAGCTGCTGTTAGTATAACATTTGCTAAGGCGCAGGATTCTAATCAAAAATGGTCTTTTGAGTCTTGTGTGGAGCATGCTATAACTCATAATTTGGTGATTAAGCAAAAACAAATTCAGAACACCAATGCTGCCGTTGCTCTAAATACAGCAAAAATGAGTCGCTTGCCAGATCTAAACGCCGGTCTTGGGCAGAATTGGAGTTTTGGTCGCACCAATTACAATCAGTCGGGAATTTATGAAAACCAGACAACTTCCCGCACTGGCTTCGACATATCTAGTTCGACGCCCCTATTTACTGGTTTTAGAATAAGCAATCAGATAGAGAAAAGCCGGATAGATTTGGAGGCCTCTCTTCAAAATTTGGAGAAAGCAAAGGAAGACCTCGTATTGAATGTCACCTCCCTGTTTCTTCAAGTGCTTTTTAATCAGGAGTTATTAAAAATTAGTGAGGAGCAATTGTCTCTAACACAGACGCAGGTAGATAGAACTATTCAGCTCTTGGAAACAGGGAAAGTTCCTAAATCGCAGGTTTATGATATTCAAGCTCAGGCGGCAAAAGATGAGGTAAGTTTAATTCAAGCAGAAAACAATTTGCAATTGTCTCTCTTGGATTTGGCGCAGAGTTTGGAATTGGAACGTATTAAAGAATTTAATATCATAAGTCCCAATAGCGATAATTTAATAGAAGAGTCTTTAAGTAGTATTTTACTGCCAGAGATAATTTATGCCAATGCCCTTGGTATAAAGCCTCAAATTAGGGAGCAAGAGCTAAGGTTGGAAAGTGCTAATAAGGATGTGAATATAGCTAAATCGGGCTATCTTCCAAAATTAAATTTTAATCTCCAATATAATACCAGTTATTTTCATAATTACAATAGTGAGAGTACACCATTTAAAAACCAGCTTAAAAATAATGCGGGAGAAATGATTGGTTTGAGCTTGAGTGTGCCTATATTCAATCGCTTTCAGGTGAGAAATCAGGTGAAGAGTACTCGACTGAATGTTCAGTTACAGAGCTATATTTTGGAGGATTCAAAAAAAACATTGTATAAGGAAATTCAGACGGCTTATCTCAATGCCAAGGCATCGTCTCATAAATATAATTCGGCACAAAAAGCAGTTGAGGCCACACAGACCTCATTTTTTTATGCCAAAGAGCGATATGAAACAGGAAAATCTACGGTTTTTGAGTTCGATGATGCCAAAACAAAACTTATGCAAACTCTCTCGGAGCAGGTGCAGGCTAAGTATGACTATGTTTTTAGAGTAAAGATCTTGGATTTTTATAATGGGGTGGATATTCGCTTATAATGTGTGTTTATTGTAAAATATTGCTACTACGTAATTTGTAAAATTTAAATGGAAAATTCGTCAAAAGGCTATAGAATGATAGCTACAAAGTCTATTTGGGCATGGATAAAAGTGGGTGTTTCTGGACTTTTATTGGCTTTTATTTGCCTTGGTATTGCCATTTGGCTATTTCTTTCCAATAATGAAGGAAAGTATAGCGGTTTTGATTTTTTCAAAGTCTTTGTAGATAAACCCTGGGTCACACTGCTTCTTTTTAGCTCTTTCTTATTTTCTTTCTTATATATTATGATGGCAAATAAAATGGCAATGCAAAAACTTATAAGAATGGTGTGGGAGAATAAGCTTGGAGGATTTATTTTGCCCAAGGTGCAGTCATACATTTTTCAGTTTAGTAGCAAACAGCCAAATTGGCTTGTGGGGATTACTAGCTCTGAGTTTTCGCACATGTTTATTGACGCAATATCAAGAGATGAGACGCTCAATAAGGTGCAGAGCATGGTGATGAATTATGGATTTAGGGGAATGAATCTGAAGAAAAACGAATTTCAGCAGCCCGAAGCAGATCTATCATTTATTATAGTAGAAAAAATTGAGGAAAAGATATCGGGTTCAGCAAACTCCTCCTTCAATTTTTTCTTTGTTCTGGTAATCATGCAATTGTTGATTTTGGTGCTAGCCTTGCTTTTTACATAAATTAAAAAACAGTTAATTGTTTTTTTTCTTGTATTTCAAGTCTATCTATCATTTTGTTAAACTTCTCGCCTTTAGAAATATTTATATGCTTATAACTTTTGAGAAATTCAAGCTTTCCTCCCTTGTTTTTTTTGTATAAATCTCCATCTATTCTATCCGATTTATGCGAAGAAGGGATTACATAACAAAGAAAGAGATGTTTTTCAGTATTTATAATACTTAAACTTGTAATCTCTAGTTTATCTTTGTTCACAGCATTCTTATTTTCAATCCACTTGGAGCATAATTTTATTTCTGCATCTTCCAAAGACTTGTATCCACCTATTTCTTTGCTAAGTTTTTTCTCATTTATAAGCAGGTAGGGGTGTAGGTAGGAGGCATACAATGCAATTGTGGCCTTGATGTTTTCGGGCTGAGACGCAAGGCCCTTCCAGTTTATATCGGCGCTATGCACTATTTTTTTGTCAATGATCAATTGCATTTGCGACCATATCAATTCTACATTGATATTTTTTGTTTCTAATTCGCTGTGCGCTATCTGCGTAAAACCACAGACAGAAAATAATGATAATATTGTAAATAATAATATGAATCGTTTCATTTTCTTTTTTTTTTTGTGTTTTTTTGAGACTTATTCTTTCTGCACACCTGCAGTGCATCTACATTGCCAAGGTATGTTTTTACAAAGGTAATCCTTATTTCGTAATTATATGTTTATTTTGCTCATAATGTTTGAAAAAAAGTATAAAAATGCTATTAGGTAGGGTCTTGGCAATCCTACTTGAATTTTGGTCAAAGCTAAGCGATTAATGTGTATCTTTGCACCAAATTATATAAAAGTATGGCAAGTTATTTACAGGTCGACAATCTCACAAAAAGTTTTGGAGACTTGATTTTATTTAGAGATATTTGTTTTGGAATAGAAGAGGGCGAACGTATTGGTTTGATCGCTAAAAATGGTACAGGGAAAACAACACTTCTCAATATTCTTTCAGGAAAAGAGGACTACGATAGCGGCACCATTGCTTTTAGGCGTGATCTTCGTATAGCTTATCTCAATCAGGACCCTCAATATCCTGCGGGGCTCACAGTCTTGCAAGCTTGCTTTCATTCGGATAGCGATGTAGTAAAACTGATAGCTGAATACGAAAAAATGATGGCTTCGGACAATCATGATCGTTTGAACGAATTGCTCGACAAAATGGATCTTCTCAAAGCTTGGGATTATGAACAGAGAGCCAAGCAAATTCTTTCGCGATTGAAGATTACAAATATGGATCAAAAAGTCGACGAATTATCTGGGGGGCAGCTAAAGCGAGTAGCCCTTGCCAATGTATTGATTACTGAGCCCGATTTACTTATTTTGGACGAGCCTACCAATCATTTGGATCTGGAAATGACAGAGTGGTTGGAGGAATATCTCGGAAAATCTAATCTTAGCCTCTTGATGGTAACCCACGATAGATACTTCCTGGATAGGGTTTGTTCTGAAATTGTTGAGATTGATAATAAGCAAATGTATCAGTTCAAAGGTAATTATTCCTACTATTTAGAAAAACGTGAGGAGCGTATAGTTTCCCAAAATGCTGAGTTTGATAGAACCAACAACCTGTTTAAGAAAGAACTTGAATGGATGCGTAGGCAGCCGCAGGCAAGAGCTACCAAGGCAAAGGCTAGGCAGGATTCTTTTTATGAACTAGAAAAAAAAGTAGCGCAAGAGAAAACTCAAGGCAATATTAATTTAGACCTTAAGGCCTCATATATTGGCAACAAGATTTTTGAGGCAAAGAATGTTTATAAGTCTTTTGGCGATCTTAAAATATTGGAGGACTTCAATTATGTGTTTGCACGTTACGAAAAAATGGGAGTCGTAGGCAATAATGGCACTGGCAAATCTACTTTTATAAAAATGTTATTGGGGCTTACTCCCCCCGACAAGGGAGAGTTTGATGTAGGCGAGACAATTAATTTCGGATATTACAGCCAAGATGGTTTGCAATTTGATGAAAAAATGAAGGTCATAGATGTTGTTCAAAACATAGCCGATGAAATTGATCTGGGAACAGGCAATAAATTGTCGGCATCGCAATTTTTACAATATTTTTTGTTTACACCCGAAAAGCAATACAGCTTTGTAGCTAAACTTAGTGGGGGCGAAAGGCGGCGCTTGTATCTTTGTACGGTATTGATAAAAAACCCCAATTTTTTGGTCTTGGACGAACCAACCAATGATCTGGATATTATTACCCTCAATGTGCTAGAAGAATATTTGAAAAATTTTAAAGGCTGTGTAATTGTGGTCTCTCACGACAGGTATTTTATGGATAAGGTGGTAGATCATCTCTTGGCTTTTAGTGGCAATGCTGAGTTAAAAGACTTTCCGGGCAACTATACGCGATACCGCGAGTGGAAAGAAGATCAAGAGGCAGCAGCAAAAAAGCAGGCTCCCCTAAAGGCAGAAAAAACAAACAGTACTCAAAAGAAAATTGCACCTAAGAAAAAACTTTCCTTCAATGAACAAAGAGAATTTGAGGGATTAGAACAAGCTATAAGTAAACTTGAATCAGAAAAAATAGCTGTTGAAACAATTCTTGGAGCCAATACCTTGTTGGCAGAAGAGCTTATGGAGAAGTCTATGCGTATAAATTCTATTATCAAAGAAATAGACGAAAAAACAGAGCGCTGGCTTATATTGATGGAGAAGAATGAGGCTTAATTGATTTTTTTTTCGCTTTGTTATGATGCCGACGATTCCTATTTACCTGACTGAAAGTTTGGGTATTATTTTCTATCTATTTATCTCAAAAAAAGTGTACGAAAGGAACAAGATAGCATCCAAAAATTAGCTTCCTGTTTTTTTCTTAGAGACAAAAAAGGCAATTGGGATAGATACAAATATTCCGTTGAAAATATTGTTGAGTATACCTAAAAAGCTCATTTCTATAGGAGAAAAAATGGGAACTTCACGTACTCGCTTCATCATTTCTGCATCGGCTCCAGCATCCTCCCATAGGGTATATAGTTGGGTAAATATAGTTTCCAAAAAATCTTGAGGAGCAATGTATTCATAAAAAATGTAGTGAAAGGGAGCTACAATGATTGCTGCAAAGGCGTATAGCAAGACACAAAAACGCCAAGTTTGAGAGAATGTAATTTTTCCATCGAAGGCTTTTGTGCTATATAGGCAACAAATTCTATAGCTTACAAAGAGCCCAAAGAATGTAAGTATTTGGTACACAATTGCCATCATTGATGAGTCTATGGACATCATATAAAACAGGTACTTAAATGACCAAAATAGGCCTAATGCCAGACCAAATTTAGAAGCTAAGTCAAATAGTTGATGTTTGTTATCTTTCATGCTATATATTTATATTAGTTCTTTTTATTGATAGTTTTAATTAGTGCTATAGTAAGTTAGTATATATCAGGTTAGTGCTACATCAAGTACCATCATTGTGGCAAATCCTAGCATGGCACCTATTGTGGAGTAGTCTGTTTCGTTTCCTCTTTGAGATTCGGGTATGAGTTCCTCAACTACCACAAATATCATTGCGCCAGCAGCAAAAGACAGGGCGTAGGGTAGGAGGGGCTCGACTTGTAAAACGAGGTATGCGCCAAGCACTCCGGATATGGGCTCTACAATACCCGACAATTGTCCGTATGTAAAAGCCTTGCGTCGGGAAAAGCCTTCTCGACGTAGGGGAATGGATACAGCCGCACCCTCAGGAAAATTTTGCAGACCTATGCCCAATGCCAAAACCATTGCTGAAGCCAATACTGCTGGGTCGGAATTGCTTGCCAATGCTCCAAAAGCAACACCTACTGCCAAGCCCTCGGGAATGTTATGGAGTGTTATGGAGAGTACCAAGAGTACGCTTCTTTGCCATGAGGTTTTTATTCCTTCGGCCTTGTCGGTAGATAGTCCCATATGAAGGTGGGGGAGAATTTTATCTACCATAAAAAGGAATAAACCTCCTGAAAGAAAGCCTATTAGGGCTGGGAGCCATGCTACCTCTCCCTTGGCTTCGGAAAGCTCTATTGAGGGCTTTAGTAGCGACCAAAAACTTGCTGCTATCATAACCCCTGCGGCATATCCTAGCATGCAATTGAGCACTTTTTCATTGATGCTTTTGAATAAAAAAACCATAGACGCTCCCAGCGCTGTGACTCCCCAAGTAAATAGGGTGGCAAAGAGTGCAAGTGCTATGGGACTATAGTCTAATAAATATTCTAAATTCATAAGGAGCGCAAAGATACAAAATATTTATAGTATGTTGGATACTATTTGACTTCAACATAAAAAAATATCTTGCCATTATATTCATTTAGCTGCAGCAGGAGTTTGTTCTGATTGAGTTTCTTTAATGCAGAATCGAAAAAAATGGGGGCTTTGTACTGCATTTTAGAAAGCATTTGATCTATATATTTGCCTTCGGAGAGAAAGAAGAATACCTGTTTTTTATCTTTGTAGGGATACATAAGTTCAAAAAAGGTGCTTTGCTGAAGTGTTTCTTCTGATTTTATTTGTTCAACATACTTCATAAGTTTTTCCTCCGATTTGCAAAACAATATATAGCCGTTATATATGCAAGTGGCATAAGATTGCGAATCAATATTAAAGATGGGATTGAAGATATAGTCGAAACTGGGCAATTCGAGGTCAAAGAAAGGGTCTAAATTGGTGCTATCTGCTTTTATAAAAAACACAAGTTCTTCGTGGCTTGTAAGATCATTAAAATAGTCAGTGTCGGTAAGGCAAGCACCAAAACCATAATTGTCGATAGAGCTACTATCTTTTTGCATAAACAACAAAGATTTGGTATCTGCTGGAAAGTCATTGATATTGAAATAGTTGCCATCTGTTACCAATATGTCCTTGAGGTTTAAAATGCTTTCTTGATTGATAATCATTCCACTGATACTTGTTTTACCTTCTGCCTCTATATTTATGTCTCCAGAAATCCATTTGTCGAATTTATAGTCTGCACTGTCATTGCTGCTTGAGTTGTCGATGAAAAATACGCTGGCAAAGGCTCTTTTCTCAAGTGTTTCTGCATATTTGTTGAAATCGATGTTGTCTCTCAAATTTTCTTTTGTGTAGAACATCTCAATGGCATTGTAGAGCAGTTTTAAACTGTAGCTACCAAGGAATACTCCTTGATGGAAGGTGTAGCAAAAAAATAAATTATCTACACTCTGTTGTATATAAATCTTGTGTTTGTTGAAAAGAATAGTTTTGGGCTTAGATGTAGACAAAATATGTTTGAACCCGTGTTGATGCAGGCCCATAAATTTGTCGTTTTTCATCTTGCTTATCAGCAATGTATTTAATGGTGTGTGATAAGATATGATGAGTTCTCCTTCGATAAATTTTGCTATTTCAAATCCTTTTTCTTCGGGTAATAAGGATTTGAAAACCGACAAGTTTTTATCTTGCATTTTACCCTTATCTACAGATTGGAAATACATCAGACCATAGCTATCTTTAGGTATTAAGCTAAAAATATCGATATTGTAAGTCTCTTCCTGAGACTTCAATTGAATAAAAGAAAAAACGCCCCAAAAGAAGAGTACTATAAGAGATAGTACCAGAAAACCTCTTCCTATATTTTTTTTAATCTGCATAATTAATACTTCATTTGTATCTAAGAAACCCTGACCAAATAGTAAGTGATACAAATCTACACAAAAAAAATATTAAAATGAGTGTTTGATGCCATTTACCTTGATTGAGGACGATATTTAATTTATTATTAGTACTTTTGCCGAAGTTTTGATAATAAATCCCATGCATTTCTTAAAATATGATGTGTACTAAGCGAAGTTATAAGGTAGGCTTGTCGGTGGACGTGCTTGATAAATTGGGTATTGATGATGAGCTTTGGTTGAAAGCTAGGGATGAAAAAATATTTTCGCTCATCAGTTATTTATTAGAAAAAGACAATAAGCGCTTTAGATTTGTAAGGGTTTTGGTACAGGATATTGTCGTTATTACTTACTTATTGGACTTGCATCGTCTTCATCCAAAAAAATATTTATCTGACAAGAAAGGGATCTTGTCTTGTTTTACTAATAAAATATTAACTAAATGTGCTTTTATGACAGCCCATAGCACTTGGTTGGTAATGTACGACAATAATCTCACTCTTTTCGACGACAAGTATTTTGTCAATAATAACAAGTTTGTGAGTCTTGCCGAAAGTCTAGCTTTAGTTGGTAAGAAATTGAATATTCGCTTGCTTAGTTTTCCTGTCAATAGGGCATTGAGCTCACAGAGCCAAGCTAAATTAAGCGCGCTAGGTTTTCATACATATGTGTCCGATTTTACTATGGAATTGATTGTCAATGACTCTTGGCATTGTTTCGACGATTACCTTAGCTCTTTGCGAACGAAGTATTATAAGCGGGCATTAGGAATTTTAAAAAGGGGTAGTACTTTGACTTACAGAGCTATGGACTTAGAAGAAATTCATTGTCGAGAAGAGCAACTTTACCAGCTTTATATGTCCGTGCTCCAAAAGCAGAGGTTTTATTCTGGTGTTGCCTACGAAGATCATTTCTCTATGCTCAAAAGTATTTACAATGATAATTTTGTGGTAGAAGGTGTCTTTGATGGGGAATGCTTACTTGCTTTCTTGACCTATTTCAAAAAAGATGGGGGCTTACTTATTCACTTTGTTGGCTTTGATTATGCCAATAATGAGAAATACTCTCTTTATTTTAATCTTCTTTTTAGATGCATTGATTTGGGTATTGGCATGGAGAGTAAATATATAAATTTTGGAAGAACATCACTAGATGCCAAAGCCAATTTGGGAGCCGTTGCCAAAGAGCAATCAATATTTGTTCGCACCAATGGGCTTGTATCTAGTTTGCGAACATATCTTGTAAGTTATTTCTCAGATTTGGAGGGACAGTCTTGGAAGCAGCGTAGGGCGCTTAAATAAGGGTTCTTACCAATTGCTAGAAGATCGTCCTTGTGTAAACTCTCTGTATTTTTTTGGAGTCATGGCAGTTTTATTTTTGAATGCAGCAAAGAAATACGCTTCATTCTCCAGTCCCATTTCAAAGAAAATTTCTTTGATGGTGAGGTTTGAATTGGTAAGCATTTCTTTGACTTTTTGTATTCTAAGTGCCAATATATATTGTGAGGGCGAGAAGCCCGTATGTTCTTTAAACATCTTTCTAAACCAAGAATATCCCATGTTTAAATCTTTGGCAATTGTTTGCGGACTAATTTTTTCCCCAAGGCTGTTGATCATAATTATTTTGGCCTTATTTATTTGGTCGTTAAGTTGCGAATCTTCAAACAAGGCTTGTTTGTCGAGGGAATAGGCCAGGCCTAGAAGGTGGTTGACGATGCCCGCGAGCATTTGTTGGAAGCCAGATTTCTGTTCGGCAGCAATTTTGATAGCTTGCTTGTAGAGCTGTACTATTTCTTCTCGAATATTTACTTCAAAAATAGGTTTCTGCGGACTAAAGAATCCATTTTTAACCCTGTTGTCAATATTTGTACCTTTAAATCCTATCCAATATTCATCCCATCCATGGGCAGCGTTGGGCA
Source organism: Bacteroidales bacterium (assembly GCA_003851245.1). Classification (GTDB taxonomy): domain Bacteria; phylum Bacteroidota; class Bacteroidia; order Bacteroidales; family Azobacteroidaceae; genus BHEP01. The sequence continues at coordinate 29,557 of BHEP01000008.1, forward strand.
TGTAATTGTGCCACTCTCCAGGAAAAAGGAGAAACATATTTCCTTCTTGTATGGAGTATTGCTTTCCTTGCTGAGAGATAAATTTTCCGCTACCTCTGGTTATATATAGAAGTTGGTATTCGTCCAATATACGCCCCTTTTTGGTAGAAAAAAGGTAGCGACTAGGATGGTTGGTTTGCGGATATGCCGAATATGGTTTTATTTGCTGATGCCCTACAGAGTGTATGCTGAGTCCCCAAAGAAAGTCAGATTCATTGACAATGAGGTATTTAAATAGAGGATCATTTTTAATCAGTGCTTTTGGCCTTGTCATAATTCTCTTCGATATGTAGCTTTGAGGTAAGAACAATAAAGCAACAGACACAAATAGAATTTATTTGCGCCTGTTGTTTTTAGATGTTTATTAGTATTGTTCGAGTAGCCAAGCGTCTTTAAAGTCGGGGCTATATTCTATTTTAATATCATTTCTTGACTGTGCTGCCGATGCTTTGTCGTCGAAACTTGCAACGATAACTCTATACATTCCTTTTTCATTTTGAGCAACGAGGGCTTTGTATCCATCATCTTTCATGCGTTCACATAGAGAGGTGGCATTTGTTTTGTTGGTAAAACTGCCAACAACAACACTGAATTTTTTTAGATGCGAACCATTCTCGTCAATGGCTGTAACCTTTTCTTTCTGAAAGGATGCGTTTGAGGGTGTTTCTGCCTTGGGTTTTGATACAGCTGTTATTTCTTCAACTTCTTTATATTTATCATCTTGAATTTCTTTTTCTTTTGCTTTCTCATAAGCTGCTTTGTATGCACTTTCTTTCGACTTACAAGAATTTAAGGAGAAGAGCAAACTTAAGGCTATCCCACACAATACAATTTTTAATTTCATAATCTATAGCTATATTAATATTATTATTATTCGACAAATGTAATGATTTAAAACTTCTCAAAAAAGTATTTATCATCTGTAGTGCTTAAATTAAGCTGCTTTCTCTTAATTTGATCAATTTTGAACATTTTGGCAAGCGTATCTTGTCCCATGCCATCACTTCCAATGGTATGCCAATCAATAAAATTGAAGTCCACATTCTGTATGGGTTTGTTGTCTAAAAGAGCAGAATTGGTGAAAAGCTCCAAGTAAATTGAATCCTGATCTTGGAAAGTGTAGTATCCAAATATTTCAAGGAGGCTATCTTTTTTAGTGTATATTTGATAAGAAAAGATATTGTTTTGGAAATTGAAATATACGGTATCTACCTTCTGTTGAGTATTTCCACTGCTCATCGTTTTTAGTTGCCATTTGCCCTGAAACATTGCATTTTCTCCTTCCACATCAAGAAATATTTTGTCGCAGGCAGTTGATGCTATAAGCAAAAACGAAATAATAAATACTAGGGATTTCACCTTTATAATATCTCTCATAATATACCCTTTGTACTTGGCAATTCGTATTGAAATATATCTCTCTTTATTGCCATTTTTATAGAACGCGCAAAAGCCTTGAAAATACCTTCTATTTTGTGGTGTTCATTTTCTCCTTCTGCTCTAATGTTTAGGTTCATTTTTGCTGCGTCGCTCAGGGATTTGAAAAAATGTACAAACATCTCCGTTGGCATGTCTCCAACTTTTTCGCGTGCAAACTTAGCATCCCATACCAGCCAGGGGCGACCACCAAAATCCAAGGACATGCTGCACAGGCAATCGTCCATTGGTAGAGAATATCCATAGCGTTCTATGCCTCTTTTGTTGCCCAAAGCTTCTAGCAAGGCTTCGCCCAAGGCTATGCCTGTATCTTCTATGGTGTGGTGTTCGTCTACCTCAAGATCGCCTTTAACCCTGATTGTCAAGTTGATACCTGCATGTTTTCCTATTTGCTCAAGCATGTGATCAAAGAAATGTAGTCCGGTGCTTATTTCGCACTTTCCAGCTCCGTCGAGGTCGATTTCTACAAAAATATCTGTCTCGTGTGTTGTGCGTTGCACAATAGATTTTCTTTCTTTGGCAAAAATAATTTCTGCAATTGCATTCCAATCAGTGCTTATGAGTGCGCAAATGGGTATTAAATGCTTGTTGTCGTTGAGCAGCTCTTCCTTATTTAGGAGTATTGCCTTGCATCCAAGATTTTTGGCGAGCTCTACATCCGAAAGTCTGTCGCCAATTACGAATGAGTTTTCAAGGTCGTAGTCTTGAGTCATATATTTTCCCAGCATTCCTGTTTTGGGCTTGCGGGTAGGAGCATTGTCTTGAGCAAAGGAACGGTCTATTAGTATGTCGTCGAAAGTTATTCCTTCGTTTTCAAATACTTGCAGCATCTTGTTGTGTGCTGGCCAGAAGGTGTTTTCGGGAAATGACTTTGTGCCCAAGCCATCTTGATTACTAACCATCACAAACTCAAAATTTGTGTTGCTACGTATAAAATACAAATTGCGAATTACCTTGGGGTAAAATTCCAATTTCTCTAGGCTATCTAATTGGTAGTCTAGTGGTGGTTCTATCACCAAAGTGCCATCTCTATCAATGAATAAGACTATTTTTTTTTCTTGCATACCGTACTTGTAATTTATTGGCTATACTAATAAGAGCGTTCTTTTCTTGTATTATTTTTTTGAAGGATATTCCCTAAGAGCTTCAATCAAAGAATGATTCTCTTCTTTGGATCCTACCGTGATTCGCAAACAATTTAGGCATAGGGAAACAGAGTTTCTATTGCGCACAATGATTCCTTTGTGCACTAAAAATTGGTAAATGCTATTGGCATCCTCTACCTTTACCAGTAAGAAGTTGGCATCGGAGGGGTATATTCTTTCTACTAAGGACAGCGACGACAGTTCTTTGTGGAGGTCTAAGCGCTGGTTTGTCAATGCCTTGACCCATTCTTCTACTTCTTTATATTTGGATATGCTCACCAATGCCTGGTTTTGAGTGAGCATATTTATGTTGTAAGGATATTTAACCTTGTTGAGTAGATCAATTATTTCGGCAGAGGCGAAAGCCATTCCTAGCCTAATTGCCGCACTAGCCCAAGCTTTGGAGAGTGTTTGTAGAACTATCAAATTTGGGTGCTGCTCAATGATTTCTAAGAACGAGCTTTGCGAAGAAAAATCAATATATGCCTCGTCTATCACCACTATACCCTCAAATTCTTGAAGAGTTTTAAGTATTTCTTCTCTGTCTAAGGAGTTGCCTGTAGGGTTGTTGGGCGAACAAAGGAAAATAATTTTTGTCTGTTCGTTGCATCCCTGCAGGAGTTTATTGCTTGAAAACTGAAAGTTTTCGTCGAGCAATACTTTTCTATATTCTACATTGTTTATATCTGCTGCTACCTTATACATGCCATAAGTTGGGTCTATAGCAAGGATATTGTCTATCGAAGGTTCACAAAAAACTTTAATGATTAGGTCTATGGGCTCATCGCTGCCATTGCCTAAAAATATCTGCTGTTTGGCAACTTTCTTTATTTTTTCCAAGGCCTCTTTGAGCTTCCATTGCAGGGGGTCGGGATAGCGATTTAGGGGGGCGTTGTATGGATTTTCGTTGGCATCTAAATAAATAGAGGCCTCTCCTTTAAATTCGTTTCTTGCAGTAGAATAGGGTTTTAGGTCCCATATATTTTTGCGTACCAAGGCTTTTAAGTTCATAATATCAATATTTGAGTCTTAGTGTTACCGCATTTTTATGGGCAAAGAGTCCTTCATGTTCCGCCATTATTTCTATTGAACTACCAATATTATGTATGCCTTCTTTAGAAATTTCTTGGAAGGTAATTTTCTTAAGGAAGCTATCGAGGTTTACCCCACTATAGGCTGTGGCATAAGCATTTGTGGGCAATGTGTGATTGGTGCCTGAGGCGTAATCGCCAGCACTTTCGGGGCTGTAATGCCCAAGAAACACGGAGCCAGCATTGAGTATTCTATCGGCAAAATCTGAGTAATCTTCAGTTTCAATAATCAAATGTTCGGGCGCATAGGTATTGCTTAGTTCCACAATTTCTTTCTTGCTATGTAGCAAAATGAACTTGCTATTTGTGAGGGCTATACTTGCCAAGTGCTTGCGCGGCAGCACTTGCAATTGTTGTTCAATTTCATTGATGGTATTTAGTAGTACTTTCTCGGAGGTCGATACCAATATAACCTGACTGTCGGCTCCATGTTCGGCTTGCGACAATAAATCGGCGGCAACAAAGGCCGGATTGGCCGATTCGTCGGCAATGACAAGCACTTCAGAGGGTCCTGCAGGCATATCTATTGCCACATCTTTGAGATTTACTTGTTGCTTGGCACTTGTTACGTATTGATTGCCAGGACCAAAAATTTTATAGACCTTGGGCACACTTTCTGTTCCGTAGGCCATGGCGGCAATGGCTTGTATGCCTCCAATCTTAAATATTTTATTGATACCCGTTTCTTTGGCAGCAAATAGTATGGCAGGATTAATTTTGCCTTCCGTATTTGGAGGAGAGCATAAAATAATCTCCTTGCAGCCAGCTATTTTAGCAGGTATGGCGAGCATCAGTACCGTGGAGAATAGGGGGGCAGTGCCTCCGGGAATATATAAGCCAACTTTTTCTATGCCAACAGATTTTTGCCAGCAAAGCACTCCAGGCATGGTTTCTATTTTTGTAGTCTCTGTTTTTTGAGATTCGTGGAAGCATGTAATGTTTCTTATTGCAAGACGAATTGCGGACTTCAAATCTTCCGCGATTAATTCTTCGCAAGCATTGATCTCTTCTATAGAAACACTTAAATCATCCAAATCAACATTGTCAAATTCTTTTTCGTAGGCTTTAATAGCCTTGTCGCCTCCTTCTTTTACTTTGGAGAGAACCGATGCAACTATTTGGTCTAAATTTTCATTGTCAAGACAAGGGCGTTGCAATATTTTTTTCCAAGTCTCGGGAGCTGGGTTTCTTATTATTTCTATCATCGTCTTAAAGAGTAGTTTTTAAAGGATCATTTTCTCTATGGGGATTACCAATATGCCTTCAGCACCCAATACTTTCAATTTCCCAATAATTTCCCAGAAGCGTTTTTCATTGATTACAGCCTGTATGGAGCTCCATCCTTCTTGCGCCAAAGGCACTACTGTGGGGCTGCGCATGCCTGGAAGGAGGGCAAAGATTTCTTCCAAAGCGTTGTTGGGCGCATTGAGCAAGATGTATTTCTTGTCTTCGGCTGTTTGTACGGCTTCAATTCTAAAAATTAGTTCTGCCAGTATCTCTTGTTTCTCTTTATTTAATTTGGGGTTGGCTATAAGAAGGGCTTCAGATTTCATTACAACTTCTACCTCTTTGAGGTGATTGCTTATCAGGGTACTTCCAGAACTTACAATATCAAATATAGCGTCGGCCAAGCCTATGCCTGGAGCAATTTCTACAGAGCCGCTAATGAGGTGGATTTCTGCCTTAATGGCATTTTTCTTTAAGAAAGCCTTGAGAATCTCGGGGTAGGATGTTGCAATTGTTTTGCCAGAAAACCAGTTTAGATTTTGATAATCATGCTCTTTGGGTATTGCCATAGACAATCTGCATTTGCTAAAACCTAGGCGTTTGATAATATCTGCTGCCTGGCTTTTCTCTACAAATTCATTTTCACCAACCACGCCTACATCTGCCACTCCACTTGCTACGGATTGAGGAATGTCGTCGTCTCGCAAAAAAAGCAACTCTACGGGAAAGGATTTGGAAGGGACAAGCAAACTTCTTTTGCCAGAAACTAGTTTTATTCCTGCTTCATTTAGTAATGCCATTGTTTCCTCAAACAATCTACCTTTGGCTTGTACTGCAATTCTTAACATATCTATAGTGTTTATATTATTGTAAAAATATTGTAGGGAGTGAACATACATATAAGTCTATTTTATCAGACCTCTACTTTATATTAATAATACAAAGATATTAGATTAATGTTGTAATATCAACAAAAACAATACTTTTTATAGTTGTTCCTTATAAATAGTTGTGGCCTTGGCTCGTCAAGAGTTTGTGAAGATTGGCATAACTATCAGCTAGAACAGTCGTCGACATTAGCTAGAATAGTCGTCAATACCAGCTAGAACAGTCGTCGACATCAGCTAGAATAGTCGCCAATATCAGCTAGAACAGTCGTAAACATCGTCTAGAACAGTCGCCAATATCAGCTAGAATATATGTTCATAAGTGTATAAAATGGCTTATACAAAAATAAGGACTGCTTCTATAAGAAGTAGTCCTTATTAGGAAATAATAATAATTGCTCACATAACAGTGAGTACCTTGTTGAGTATGCTGCTACGAGAAGATTTTAGTGGAGCTCCTCCTCCTGAGTATTGTGTTACTACTTCTACCTCATAGTCTCCGGCATTGAGTGCTGGTATGATAAAGATAAGTTCGGAGGGGTTGTTGGTGGCAACTTCTTTTATCGAAACAGCTGTTTTTATACCATCGGCTAGTGCGATAAAAAAGATGCCAATATCCGATAGATTGCCAGTGATTTTTATTTTGCTTCCTGCAAGTTTGAGGATGTGCCCCGGGCTCAATGTGTCGTTTGTTGTTGCTGTTTTTACGTCAAAGACCTGTCCAATGAATGGACCTGTTTCGGCTACTCCTAGCAGGTCTACTTCGATATCGGGTATCATGCTGCGCATTATTTCGCCTTGTCGAAACTGAAAGCTTACGTTGTGTTTCTCTTTGTTGAAAGTTTCGGTAGGACTTTCAAATACTCCTTTTATGTTGGTGCTGGCAAGAAAATAGCCTGTGTTTATACTAAAACCGTCGGCTAGTCGGTATGCCATTTCTTTGAAAAAAAGTATTGCGTTGGCCTCCATGGCTGCAGCGGTGGTGTGTGCTCCTCCTCGGGCTACGGCGCTTTCGCATATGTCGGCTATCGACATGGAGCGTTCGCTAATTGTGCGTGCCGAAAAATCGTTAGGGCTTGCTGTTAGCATGTTGGGGTAAAGGTATGCCTTTACTCGGTGTCTGAACTTAAATTCTTTTTTCATGATCGTATCTATTAAATTGTTAATGACTTAGGTGTCTTGCTTGGGTGTCTTGCTTAGCTATCTTGCTTAGCTACCTTACATACCTTGCATACAATATATAACAATATACGAGTCTGAATTGTTTAGGACATCGAGTTAATGTTTGTTAATTCATAGGGCTTGGTACTCAAACGATTTCTTCCTTGTCTTTGTCCCAATATTTGGTGCGTCCTTCGAGATATGCGCGAGTGCCCATGTGTGCAGCCATAGCTTCTTCAAAGGCAGAATCGATATCACAGCTGGGTTTGCTTCCTGTTCTGATAGAATGAATCCATTCTCTGAGATGCAGGTGGGTGGTGTCGTATCGTTTGCCATCTACATAGGTGTATAGGAGTCCGCGCTGTGCAAAATATAGTTCGGTGGCCGATGTGATGGCATCTACATCATTTTGCCCTGGTATGTAGGTATAAAAAGGTTCGTCGGGCTTTATTATACCCTTACTTATTTTATCCTTATATTGGGTAGATGCTTGGTCGGCCTTTACTATAAGGGTGTTTGAAACCTCCATTTGTGCATCGTGTCCCATTATCACCTTTCCTCTAGGGCGATTGCTTGCCAAGGTGGCACTGTATAGCATTGTTAGGTCTTTGTCTGGAAACTCGAATGTTGTTTGCAGCACATCGGGCACTGTTCGTCCGTCTTTGAAGAAATATACTCCTCCCGAGGAGCTTGCCGAATGTGGTATGCCTACGCCCATAATTTGATTTATGGCGTCGTATTCGTGAGTTAGCAAGTCGCCACTTAGGCCAGTGCTATAGTCCCACCAGCAGCGCCAGCGGAAGAATCGTTCTAGGCTAAATTGATCGCGAGGCTCGGGGCCTAAGAATCTTTCGAGCTTGTTGGTAGTCATGTAGTCTATATATTCTTTAATACATTCTTCGGGTCCATCAAACTGCTTCCAGTCTATGCTTTGTGGGCTTGCTCCATCTATAATAGGATATACCCATGCTCCATTGGGATCGTTTCTATTGGTGCATACCTCTATAAGGGATATTTTGCCAAGAATGCCTCTATCTATTATTTCTTTGGCGCGTACGTAGCTATCGGTTTGTCGTCCTTGATGCCCGAGTTGAAATACTACACCACTTTGCTTTACGGCCTCTCTCACACGGTATGTTTCGGGCACTGTCCATGATAGGGGTTTTTCTACATATACATGTTTGCCAGCAGCGGCAGCAGCTATTGCCATGGTGCTATGCCATTGGTCGGGTGTTGCTATTACTACGGCGTCCACATCGTCGGCAGCTATGAGTTGTAGGTAGTTGCGGTATCGTTTGGGAGCCGCACCAAATTTGCCACTCAAGCCCTCGCGCTCCACATTGGCACCGGCCAATATGGCATCATCGCCATATATATCAAAGATGTCGCAAACGGCGGTTATGCTTATGTTTAGGTCGTCTTGCTGACAAAACTGCTGATAGCGGCTATCTTTTTTGTCGGTCTTTGCTGCCTCAATCAGTGTTTGTAGATATTGGGGTTCGGCAAATCCAAGTCCGCGCATAAGTTGCTTCCCGCGTATGCCAAAGCCAATTAGTCCGATGCGTATTTGCTTGCCTTCCATTACTGCAGGCACTGGAGGGCGACTGTTGAAGGTAAAATTAGTGCCCAAACTTCGTGCTTCTGTATCGTATTTGGTTTTTGCATATACACCCAAACCAAGTGCTCCTAATACGGGAATGCTTGCGAGTGTTTTTATAAGATTGCGTCTACCATTGCTTTGGGGTTCTTGCGGATGAGTTTCTATATTTTTTCGTTCGTCTGTTGCCATTGTCTTATATTAGTTTGAGTTTAGAAAATAATGGCACAGTCTTTTTTAAGAAACGATCTATGCCAATGATTTGTGAGGTAGGGAAGAGTAGCAGCACTAAAATGCCTGCCATTTCTACTATATTTTTATCTATCCAGAGGTAGGAGCCCTCAAACGGCATCATGTAGCTGGCACCAATGTAAGAGGGGTGCGACAGTGTATAAAAGCCCAGAAGCAGCAAGGCTCCCATAGATGAAAGCCTACCAAGAGTACCCGTTATCAGACCCAAGCCTATTAGTAGCAAAGACCACTCGTTCAATATGTTGATATACTGCAATATAGTGGCATTGCCTGCCATTTCCTTAAAAAAATCTCCTAGAAACCCTCCCGAATCCATTAGGTATGGATAGGATGTCCAGTTGGGTTTTAATATTTTTACTATGCCTTCGTATGCGAAGTGCCAACCTACACAGAGCCTAAATAAGACTAGCGCGCAGAGCTGCGGAGTACTGTAAGAATTATTAGTTGTCATCTAACGTAAAATTTGGTTTGTGTATAATTATGAGCTAATCTTTTGATGTCGCGCCAAAGGGCGATTTTGAAATAAAGATGCGAATATACAACAGAATTATCTTTTAACCTTGCATTTATCCATCTTTTTTGTAGGCTCTACTAAAAATGATTGCAATGAGGCATTCCCTTTCTTAGTAAAATAAAACACTAAAACCTTATTGGTTCCAAAAGTTTTCGCTTATCTTTGCAGTCTAATCTCACCCTGGCGTGTAAGTAGTAATAAAGCAAAAAATATGGAACTAAAAAATCGAATCATAAACGAAGCCTCCGACCTATTCTTCTCCAATGGTGTGAGGAGTATCACAATGTCGGATATAGCTCAGCACTTAGGAATATCGAAGAGAACGGTTTACGAAAACTTTAAGGATAAGGAAGATCTCTTGGCTCAATGTCTTGACTTGAGCATGAAAAAAGCAGATATAGAAAAAAAGCAAGTCACAGAAGAGTCGTCCAATGTGATAGAGTATTTGATGAAGTTGCATGCCCGTCAGCTACAAAGGGTACAGAATATTGATAAGAAAGTTCTTTACGACATAAAGAAATATCATCCCAATTTGTATAAAGTAATTGACCAACGACAAAAAGACGATCTAGGCATATTTGTTCCCCTCTTTGAGAAAGGAATAGAAGATGGACTTATCAGAGACGATTTGAATTCTGAAATATTGCTGTGGACACTAAAGTCGCAGTTAAAATCCTTGATTGATGGCGATTTTATTCCTACCCAGAAGTTTCAGTTGTCAGAGTTTATGGACTCAATAGTATTTATTTTCTTAAGAGGAATCACTACCGCCAAGGGAAATGAATTAATTGCAGAATTGTCTCCTACAAAGAAGAGGCATTAAGAACATTATGTAAGAATATTAAGAATAAGAACATTAAGAATAAGAACATTAAGAATAAAAGTATATATAACAACAAGTCATTTTATTTATGAAAAGAATATGTTTGTGTTTTGTTTTACTATCTTTTTCACTTATAGGCGTTGCAGAGTCGCTCAAGCTTGAGATTACACTAGAGAAGGCAATAGATATTGCCTTGACAGACAATCCCTCAATAGTGGTGGCAGGTCAAGAGGTCAAGAAAAAAGATTATGCCAATAAAGAAGCTATGGCAGCCCTGTATCCTACATTAGAGGCTGGAGGTCAGTATACCCGAACTATAAAAAAACAGTCCTTAGCATTTCAGGGACAGAGCGTTCAGATAGGAACATCCAACCAATGGGCAGGTGGATTTACGGCCAGCTTGCCACTCTTTGCCCCAACGCTATGGAAAAGTATCAACATATCCAAAGAAGATATGCAATTGGCTGTAGAGCGGTCGCGGGCTTCTAAAATAAGAGCAATTGCTGAGGTTAAAAATGCTTTTTATACAGTGCTGCTCACACAGGATTCTTACAATGTATTGAAACACAGCTACGACAATGCCGTAGACAATCATAGGGATATACGACAAAAATATGAAAATGGTATACTTGCAGAATTTGATCTTATAAGGGCAAACGTAAGGGTAAAAAGCCTTGAACCTAGCATGATACAGGCAGAAAACGGTATTAACCTATCTAAAATGCAACTCAAGGTGCTCATGGGCTTGGAAATGGATGTAGAGATAGATGCTGTAGGAAAACTCTCAGACTATGAGCCCGATATGTATGCTACATTGATGGGCGCCGATACCAGCCTTCTCAACAATTCAGACCTCAAGCAGGTAGCCCAACAAGACAGGATACTCAAAGAAACCCTCGCCCTACATAAGTCGCAATACCTACCTACCATTGCCCTTTCGGGGGCCTACCAATGGGTGGCAATGAATGACAATTTTACAATCAACAAAAACGAATACAATCCCTTTTCAAATGCCGTATTGTCGCTATCCATTCCTATATTTGATGGAGCAAGCAAGAGAAATAAAATAAGGCAAACCAATATCACCATTTCCCAATTGCGTGTTCAGGAAAATGATTTGCGCAGAAACCTGCAGCTCGCCGTAAGAAACAATATCGATGCCCTTTCCAAAAGTATTGAAGCCGCTGCTGCCGCCAAAGAAGGTGTGGCAGAGGCCGAAAGAGGATATACAATAGCCCTAAAGATGTACGATACCGGAATGGCAACACTCTTGGAAGTAAACGAAGCCGACCTAGCAAGAGTGAGTGCTAGCTTGCAGCACAAGCAGGCTATATTTGATTTCTTGTCGGCAAAAGCCAATCTCGACAATATAGTGGGAGTGGAGAGCAACAGCAAACAATAGCAAACAACAGCAAACAACAACAAATAAAACGAATATGATGCTTAAGAAAGGTTTTTTGTGGGCAATAGCCCTAATACTGCTGGCAAGTGCTTGTGGAAAAAAGGATGATTCGCAGAATATAAAAGAAGAGATTAAAATAAAGGTAAACACCCAAATTGTAAGAGAAGAAACCCTGTCTCGAATACTTACATATACCGCCAATATTGAAGGCGATAAGGTAAATAATATAAGCCCCGCTATGCCCATGCGCATAAAGCGTATTTTTGTTGAAGTGGGCGATAGGGTAGTAAAGGGGCAGAAATTGGTGGAGATGGACAATTCCAATCTTGAGCAACAAGGCATTCAGCTAAAAAACCTTGAGAGAGACTACAAGCGCTACCAAGAACTGCTCAAGGTGGGTGGCATAGCCCAGCAGCAGGTAGACCAAATGAGGGTGCAGCTCGAAGTTTCGCAAGCCGCCATTGCCAATATGCAAGAAAACACAGTGCTTACCAGCCCTACTTCAGGCATTGTAAGCGCCAAAAACTACGACAATGGCGATGTGTATGGAGGGCAGCCCATTCTTACAGTACAGCAAATAAACCCCGTAAAGGCCATTATCAATGTTTCCGAAGCATACTTTCCAGAGGTAAAAACCAATATGCCTATAGAGATAAAATTAGATGTCTATGCAGAAGAAATCTTTGCAGGAAGGGTAAAATTAATACATCCCACCATAGATCCCTTGAGCCATACCTTTCGGGTAGAAATAGAAATTAATAACGCCGACCTTAGGGTGCGCCCCGGCATGTTTGCCCAGGTAAGCATCAATTTTGGATCATATCAGAAAGTGGTAATTCCCGACAATGCCGTGGTAAAACAAGTAGGAGCCAACGACCGCTTTGTTTTTATTGTTGAAAATGATAGGGCTGTATACAAAAAAGTAGAACTAGGACAGCGCTTTGGCGATAAATGGGAAATCATTGCCGGCATTAATAGCGGCGACTTGGTGGTGACAGGTGGCAAAACCCGATTGATGGATGGTATAGCAGTAGAGATATTAAAAAAATAAGAAACAATGAGTATATTTGAAACCGCCGTAAAAAAGCCCGTCACCACAGCACTTATATTTGTTGCAGTAGCTATAATAGGCCTTTTTTCGGCAAGTAGATTGGCAATAGACCTAATGCCAGATATTGAAACCAACCAGCTAACGGTGATCACAGCCTATGCTGGTGCCAGCGCCTCCGATATTGAGACAAACGTGAGCCGACCCATTGAGGACGTACTCAATTCCTGCGAAAACCTTAAGAAAATATCTTCGCAATCCAAAGACAATATGTCATTGGTGACGCTGGAGTTTAACTATGGAACGGACATCAATATCGCTACCAATGATGTGCGCGACAAACTCGATATGGTAAAATCGGCACTGCCCGATGAGATAAGCAATCCCATCATCTTCAAGTTTAGCATGGACATGATACCGGTAGTTATTTATTCGGCCACGGCCACCGAAAGCGTCAATGCTCTATACAAAATACTCGACGAAAAGGTTGCCAACCCCCTCAATCGTGTAGCAGGAGTGGGTGCCGTTTCGGTGTCGGGAGCTCCCAAAAGACAGGTGCAGGTCAATGTATTGCCCAATAAATTAGAAGCCTATGGCATGACTGTAGAGCAAATTGCTAGCGTCATTGCCAGCGAAAATATGAACGTTCCCAGTGGGAGTTTTGATATAGGAACAGAAACTTATGCCCTTCGTATAGAGGGCGAGTTCAAAGAAAGCTCCGAACTCCTAAGCCTTATTGTAGGATCTCGTGGGGGGCGAAATATATACCTGCGCGATGTGGCAAGGGTCAATGATACCATACAAGATAGGATACAAGAAACCTATACCAATGGTATTCAGGGAGCTACCATCATTGTTCAAAAACAATCAGGAGCCAACACCGTAGCCATAGCCAAAACGGTGAACAAAAGAATAGCAGAACTTCAAAAAACATTACCCCCCGACATCAAGCTCTCGCTGGTGCTCGACACCTCCACTTTTATTGAATCGTCGATAGACTCACTCACCGAAACCATCATGCTCGCCGGATTGTTTGTAATGATAGTTGTGCTCCTCTTCCTTGGTCGATGGCGGGCCACCATCATAGTTATTATAGCAATACCCATATCTCTGATAGTTTCATTTATTTATTTGATGGTTACGGGAGGCACACTGAATATAATTTCCCTATCCTCACTCTCCATAGCATTGGGAATGGTGGTAGACGACGCAATCGTTATACTAGAAAATGTGACCACGCATATCGAGAAAGGAAGTACGCCCAAGGAGGCAGCAGTGCATGGAACCAATGAGGTTTCTACAGCCGTTATAGCCTCCACGCTGACCATAGTTGCCGTGTTTTTTCCTCTCACAATGATTACGGGACTAGCAGGCGTGATGTTTAAACAATTGGGCTGGATGGTGACGATAATGATGGTAGCCTCCACTGTAGTTGCCCTAAGCCTCACTCCCATGCTTTGCTCACAGTTGCTGCGATTAAACCCCAAGCATAGCTGGTTCGACAGGGCGCATGCTCCCGTCAAAAAAACACTCGACAGGCTAGATAATTGGTATGCCAAAATTCTTAATATCACTGTTAGAAATAGATGGAAAACAGTAGGTCTCTCTTTCTTAGCATTCTGCCTCATTATGTTTATTTGTAAGGATATAGAATCTGAATACATGCCAGCCTCCGACAATAACGAAATTTCATTGGAGGCCTTTCTGCCCACAGGCACACGCATGGAGGTGGCTAGGAGCACGGCATTGGAGATAAATCAATTGATAAAAGAAAAATATCCCGAAGTTACTATCGCCAATTTCTCGGTAGGACAGGCCGATGAGAGCAATATGTTTGCCGCAGTGATGATGGGAAATGCTTCCAACCTCATAACCTACACAATGCGCTGTGTGCAATCTGACAAAAGAGATAGGAGCATATATCAGATAGCCAACCTTTTGCGTGCCGACCTCGACAACATGCCCGAATTGTATAAATATAAGGTCACTCCTGGGGGCAACAATAATATGACCTCTGGCTCCAGCTTTGTAGATGTAGAAATTTATGGCTACGACCTCGAAACCACCGACCGAGTATCCGAGGAAATGAAAAAACGCCTATCCCAAGTCGACGGATTGAAAGATTTAACAATTAGTAGGCAGGACTACAGGGCCGAATATCAGATAGAATTTGATAGAGAGAAGCTAGCACAAAACGGACTGAGCCTAGCCACAGCCGCCACCTATGCACGCAATCGCATCAATGGACTCATAAGTTCAAAATTTAGGGAGGATGGCGATGAGTACGACATCATTGTTCAATACGACAAGGAGCACCGCCAATCGATAGCCGATATTGAGAATATAGTAGTTTATAATGCAGAGGGCCGAGGGGTTAAAATAAGAGAGCTGGGCAAGGTTGTAGAAAAATTTTCCCTCCCTCAGATTGACCGACAAAATAGGGAGCGCATAATAAAGGTGCAGGGCTCACTCTATGGCGAAGCCTTGAGCGCCGTGATAGCCAATGTATATAAGGAAATAGACCAAATGCAGGCCGATGGTGATATTCCCTCTGAGATAGGTATTAAAATTGGAGGGTCGCACGAAGATCAGCAGGAAACATTTGCCGACTTGGGCCTACTGATGGCCCTATGTATATTGTTGGTATACATAGTGATGGCAGCGCAGTTTGAGTCGCTAACCTATCCGTTTATTATTATGATGTCGCTGCCCTTTGGATTTGCTGGCGTTTTGTTGGCCTTGGTCATTGCAGGCAAGCCCCTGAGTTTGATGGCAATGATTGGTATAGTGATGCTTATTGGCATTGTGGTAAAAAATGGTATCGTCATGATAGACTATATCAACCTCAACCGTGAGCGCGGCAAATCTATAGACCGCTCAGTAGTAGAGGGAGGTAAATCTAGGCTACGCCCAGTATTGATGACCACTGCCACCACCATTTTGGGCATGATTCCTATGGCAATTCCTCGCGGACAAGGAGCCGAAATGTGGCAACCTATGGGTATTGCCATCGTTGGGGGGCTTGCCCTATCTACCATACTAACACTGGTATTGGTGCCTTCGCTATACTCTATTTTTGGATCTTCGGGGGTGTTTGTTGCTCGTCGCAAAAACAAGAAATTATATGCTAAGTCAAATCCCAATTATTCAAAGTTTGTGGTATAGAATGGGATGTATGCCTAAGTCTGTGTCCCTTTAGGGACACAGACTTAGGCATGAAATAAGAATTTATGTGTAATTTTGCCTACCTTTAGGTAGGCATCCTGTGTATTAGCAGATTGTAATAAGTAAGTAAATGAATAATTATAATAAGTCAAATAAAACAAACAACAATAATGAAGGCAGTATTTATTCCATACAACCAAGCATATAAAGATCGCTTGCTAGAACTAATGAAAAGAATGAGCATCCGCGGGTTTACCTCCTGGCAGGATGTGCAGGGCAGGGGTAGCAAAACGGGAGAGCCTCATTATGGCGACCATGCCTGGCCCACAATGAACTCTGCCATCATCACCATGGTCGACGACGACAAGGTAGACGCATTCTTAGAGGCTATTCATGCCTTAGATGCCAAAACTCAGGCGCAGGGTATCCACGCCTTTGTATGGAATATAGAAAAGATGGTGTAGGAATTATATAGACAATACCCTAAGCATATTTAGCAGGTTTCTGTCTATGGGCTTATCATTTTTTATAGCCTTAGAGAAGGGGGTGTAAATGATTTGGTCGTTTTGAATGCCAATCATCACATTGCGTTGGTCTTCCAATAGGGCATCTATGGATGCAGCTCCCATGCGACTAGCCAATATACGGTCGGAGGCAGTAGGAGAGCCCCCTCTTTGGAGGTGTCCCAATATTGTTACGCGCACATCATATTCGGGATATTCTTTTTTCACTCTTTCGGCCATTCCCATAGCGCCACCAGTAATTTCACTTTCGGCAACCAGTACTATACTACTGTTCTTCGACTTTCGGAATCCATTTTTGATGAGGTCTTCCAACTGGTCTACTTCTGTAAATATTTCGGGAATAATGGCCGCTTCGGCACCAGAGGCAATGGCTCCGTTGAGTGCCAGAAAGCCTGCATCTCTACCCATTATTTCTATGAAAAATAGTCGCTCGTGCGAGGTTGCGGTATCTCTTATCTTATCTACGGCATCCATAACGGTGTTGAGGGCTGTGTCGTAGCCAATGGTTCTGTCTGTTCCGTAGAGGTCGTTGTCTATGGTGCCAGGCACTCCAATGATGGGGAGGTTGAACTCTTGTGCAAATATTCTAGCCCCGGTGAGCGATCCATCGCCACCGATAACAACTAGCGAATCTATTCCGTGTTTTTGAATTATTTCGTAGGCTGTCTGCCTGCCTGCGGGATCCATAAATTCCTTGCAGCGCGCTGTTTTTAGTATGGTGCCACCCTGCTGGATGATATTGCTAACATTGCTAGTTTTGAAGGGCACAATTTCGTCGGTTATCATTCCTTTGTAGCCCCTATAAATGCCCTTTACTTCGAGGCCATTATATATTGCAGACCTAGTTACAGCTCTAATAGCAGCATTCATTCCAGGAGCATCGCCTCCAGAGGTAAGTATTCCTACACACTTTGTTTTACTCATTGTTTATAATAAATTATATATTATCAATTCTTAATTACTTTTATTACATTACTTGCTCTTATACTTGCTCTTTGCGCAGCTGCAAAATTACTATTTCTTTTTAATTATTGGGGATATTCTCAACAATTTTTGCAACCTCCTCCATCAGCCATTTGGGAGTTGAGGTAGCACCGCAAATGCCTACAGAGTTGATATTTTTCATCCATGAGGGGTCAATTTCTTCTGGCGACTCTATAAAATGGGTGTTGGTATTTCTTTTCTTGCATTCGGAATATAGCACCTTTCCATTGGAACTTTTCTTTCCTGCAACAAATATAATTAGGTCGTGTTTGGCAGCAAAATTGCCAATATTGGGCATCCTATTAGATACTTGCCGACATATAGAATCTACAAAATGGAAGCCTACTCCCTGGGGTATTCTGCTTTCTATTTCTTTGATAAGCTGCCTATAATCTTCTAGGTGCATGGTTGTTTGCGAAAATAGATAGGTATCTTTCGTGAAATCTATGTTTTCTAAGTCCTCATCTTTTTCTATTACTATAGCCTTCTCTTGGGTTTGCCCAAGAAGTCCTACAACTTCGGCATGGCCTTTTTTCCCATAAATAAGTATTTGGGACTTTGTGCTGTCTATGGCTTCAAATTGCTTGAGTATTTTTTTTTGTAGCCTCAATACCACGGGGCAGGTGGCATCTACTATTTCTATCTTATTTTCTTGTGCAAACTGGTAGGTGGCAGGAGGTTCGCCATGGGCCCTAAACAGCACCTTTGAGCCCTTAAAATCCTTAAGCTGCTGGTGATCTACAGCTTCTAATCCTAGATTTTTCAGTCGTTTTACTTCTTGATTGTTGTGCACAATATCGCCTAAGCTCCATATTTTTGTGCCACTGGCTAGTTCGCTTTCGGCTTGTTTGATGGCATTGATAACGCCAAAGCAGAAGCCTGAACCCTGATCTATTTCTACTTTTATCATCGTCTTCTATTGTTGTATTGTATTTTGTTATGTTTTGATTGTAATGGAATCCAAAATTACAATATAATTCACAACATTCACTCGTTTTCCATATAATTTAGGCATTAAAGTATTAAAAAAATAAAATACCCTCTTTATCTCAATGCTAATGACTACATTTGCAACTTAATTAATGCACTCTTAATACACTCTTAGATGAAATTTAGGATTCTTACGTTTATATTTGGGCTATTGTTGTTGGCTTCTTGCGGCGAATACAATAAAGTTTTGAAGAACCCCGACTTAGAGGTGAAGTATTCTTATGCCAAAAATTATTTTGCTCTAGGTAAATTTAGCCGTTCGGCTACCTTGCTTGAAGATGTGGTGCCAATGTTTAAGGGTTCGGTTCATGCCGAAGAGTCTTTGTATTTGTTGGCTCAGAGTTATTATGGAATGAGAGATTATATGACAGCGTCTCAATATTTTGCTTCTTACTACAACACCTACCCCAAGGGAGAGTATACCGAATTGGCACGATACTATTCGGCCTATGGTCTGTATTTGGATTCTCCAGATCCCCGTTTGGATCAGACACAAACCTACCAATCTATCAAGCAATTTCAAGACTTTATGGAATATTATCCCCAGAGTGAAAGAAAGGCAGAGGCAGAGATGGTGCAATTTGAGCTACAAGAAAAATTGGCTCTAAAGGATTTGATGGCTGTTAGGCTATATTACAATTTGGGCAATTATGTGGTTGGCTACCCCTTCCCTGGAGGTAATTACTCTTCGTGTGTGATAAGTGCTACGGGAGCCCTGCGCACATATCCTTACTCCAAATATAGGGAAGAGTTTATGTACTACTCCATAAGGGCAAAGTATGATATGGCCCTGGAGAGTGTTAAAGACAAAAAAAGCTTGCGCTATAGAGATGTGATTGATGAGTACTATACCTATATAAACGATTTTCCTGATGGACTTTATGTAAAACAGATAGTCAAGATATTTGAAAACTCTCAGAAGCAAATCGAAGATAAGCAATTTTTAGAGCAATAGATTTAAGAATACAATAAGAATACAATAAGAATATAATAAGAATATAATAATTATGGATTACAGAAAAACAACTGCACCAGCAAATACAATTACAAGGGACATGATTTCCTTGTCGGCTGATACAGGCAATGTTTATGAAACAGTGCGTATTATTTCCAAGCGCTCCAATCAGATTAGTGTAGAAATTAAGCATGATTTGGAAAATAAGCTTCAAGAGTTTGCTTCCTATAGCGACAATTTGGAGGAGGTTTTTGAAAATCGCGAGCAGATTGAGATTTCTCGCTATTTTGAACGTCTACCTAAGGCTACTCTTATTGCTACTCAGGAGTACATAGAGGATGAAATCTATTACCGAAACCCTGTGAAAGAAAAAGATAACTTCGAAGGATAATTTTCATTTTTACTATGATACAAAGAATTCAAACTATTTATCTCCTACTTATCGCTGGCTTCATGCTGGCGATACTTTTTTTGCCCTTGGGCTCCTTTATTAAAGATGGCGAAGTAGCATCTTTCAACTGTTTTGGTTTGACTATTACACAAGGCACAGGTTTTGTGAAGAGCGAATGGACTCTGTTCTATCTGGCTATTGCCAGCAGTCTTATATCCTTTAGTGCTGTTTTTCTTTATAAAAAAAGGAATCTTCAGGTAGGTTTGTCTTACCTAATGCTCATGTCTTTAGTAATGTTTTATTTCTTTTGCTGGGTCTATTTGCAGGGCTATTATAATATATACTCTTCGTCTTTCAGTTTTGGCTTCGCCCTTGTTTTACCTCTGCTATCTATTATTTTGGGTTTTATGGCAATTGCAGGAATCAAGAAAGATGAAAAATTAATTCGCTCCTTGGATAGGATACGCTAGAAAGATCTTATTTTACGTTTTCAATTTAGTTGAAATAGGTAGGTAAGTTTAATACATGTTGCCTGATTAGAGGATTTAGAAAAGTAATCAGATTTATTATTGCTGAATATGTCGGAAAGCCCATAGGTATATCGGCCTTCAGCAATAAAACTTCCTACGCCAGTTCTTATCTCTAAGCCCATTCCCGCCATTATGCCATAATCGAATACTCTTTGAACTCCAGTTTCATAGTATGGAGGAATTTCTTTTCCCTCGCTTAAGTCCTTGATAACAATATTGTTTTTAAGGTCTTTTTCGTTGAGAAGAAAGCTCAGATGCGGTCCTAAATTAAAAACTATTCTAGCTCTTTTGCCAGCATTAAAATAGATATGCGTGAGTAGTGGAATTTCTAAATACCTGATAGATCGGGCATATTGATGCCCTATGGAATCTTTGTCGGCTTCGTCCCATCCTCTTTGCGATAGATTGAGTTCTGCCTGTAGTCCAAAATGCCTTTCAGATATATACCTCACACTTATACCGCCTATATATTGCTGTAGGTTGTTTTGTTGTATGGCTTTCTGAAAGTCTATCTTTGCATAATTGATACCAATATTGCCACCTACCGATAGCTCAGGAATAAATTTACCCTGTTGAAAGGTAGAAACTTGTGCCTTTGATGGCTGCCATAACACTGCGTGCACAGCAATAAAAACATATATAAATAGTTTTAAGTCCTTCTTTTTCATTTATTTATGGGCATCTAGAGAGATGGAATAATCGGCATTAAAATTGACCAAGTAGTAGTGGGTGTTTATAAAGCCGCTCCAATTATTTATTCTTTGAAAATTAAATCCCGTTTGAATACCTTTATATTTTACCTTGCTTGTATTGTCGCTAAAGGCAGATCCAAATTGAGATAGTCCTTTGATAAAGAAAAATCCTGTGTCGTAGCCCAACAATCCATATTTAGGATAGGTGTCCATAAGGTTTTTGGAATAGGCATTTCTGAATTTGCTGGAAAACATTTTCACCTCATCAGACTTGTTGTCGGCATAAAAAACTGTATATATAGAGGTTTTAAGAATGCAGTATTCGTCAAAATAGTTTTGATTGTATCTTTGCCATTCGGGGTATCCGAAAAGAGAGATATTGGCATCTTTTTCGCTTTGAACAAGTGTTTTTAAGGTAGGCATAAGGCGCATTAGTGTTTGTGGCGACGCATCCGATGGCACAATAACAGTCTCTTTGTCTTTGCTGAGTACATTTTTGATAGAGCTAAGAAGTTGGGTGCTTATTTCAAGTTCTTTAAATTCTATTTTATTTTGTTTGAGTTCGGTTTGAAGTGTTTGTACGAAGTCCATTTTATCACCATTTTTGTCGATAAGGAACACTATATTTTTATCCTTATAGCTAGATACAAAAAGGCTTATGACCTTACTTTGCAATATAGATTGAGGATTATTTACCTGGAAGGCATATGGATTGCTTATAGATTCGTCGAATTTAGATGTGAAAGGTATTACATATGGAATTTTGTAGTCATGTGAAAAAGATGATATTTCCGCTATCTGTTTGTCATAAAATCCACCAATAATTAGTTGCGCCTGTTTGGTCTCTTCTTTGTTAAGTATAGATTTCAACTTTTTCGTGTCTTTTCCTATGTCGTGCACATAAAGGTTGATAGAGATGTTTTCTTTTTTGAGCTTATCTATTGCTAAAAGAAAGCCTTCGTAATATTCAATAAACCTTTTTTTCTGAGGGTTTTCATCTTCATTAATACCAAAAGGCAGTAGTAATACTACGTTTACAGTGTTTAAATATTCTGTTTTTTTTGTTTGTGATAGCAAGGCATCAGTATAAATTTGTATCTTTGTCTCGCTGTATCCCTGCATGGGCATTGTAACTTTATTGGTAGGTATGCGTATGTTTTTGTCTATGGTAAATGTTTTTTCGGAGAGTCCCTGATTTGCTTCTATTATGTCTTCGCCACTCATTGCATACAATTTAGAAACGGAGTATAATGTTTCTTTAGGCTTTATGGTGTGATAGATATATGATCCTGATGTTTGGGGCATTTTTAGGGAATCTCCTATTGTAATGCTTTCCTTGCTTGTGTCATTGAGTTTGTAGATAGCCTCAATGGGAATATTATAAGTTTTGGAAATGGCGTATACCGTTTGTCCTCTTTCGATGATATGATAGAAATATTCAGTATTTTGAGCTTTGGCGAAACTTACTTGCAGGCTAAAAATAATAAGGAAGAAAAAAATACGTTTAAACATGCGAATTGTTGTTGAGATATAATTGTTGCTGAGATATAATTGTTGTTGAGATATAATCTTAGTGTGCAAAGTTAGAAATTAAAATGAATAAAAGGATAATGAATATTAAAAAACATGTGCAAAGAAGCCACTTAACGGTTTTGTTTTTGTTTTTTGCAAGCACACTATTTTCTCAATATAAGCTTACATCTTCATTTGAGCCCCTTTTGGCAGAAAATAATAGCCAGCAGCGTATGGCAGTTTATATGTTGAGGGGTCTTTCGGGCTCTCAAATTTCATTTACTTCCGATGATAATTCGTCACATCAATGGTATAGATACAAGACAAGGGCAAGTGATAGTGAGGCAGTTAGTTCGGTGCAAACGGGTTCGCAGTCTGTGGTTTCGGATTTAGAAAGTGGCTGGGCCTACTATGTGGGCTCGCCTGCCGATATGTCTACTTCGTATGTTTGGATTATCGATTATTTGGATTATTTGCTTCGATTCAACTCGCTTACTATAGACGATGATTTGGATGATGTTTGCACTATACTAAAGTTGATTCCCTCCATTGAGGCATCTCCTATTTATTACTACTCTACTGTAGGCACTCGCTTGCAGGTGCATCGCAAATTTGATTTGTCGTACACTAGCCTAGTTTGGAATGAGGAGTCTAAGTTTTTTGAGATCGATCAAGTAGTAGAGACTTTTAGCAATATGGCAGCAGAAATATTGGTAAAAGCCCCACTTATAAATACCACTTTCAGCCTCAAGGGCGATCAGTTTGCACATTATTTTGGTTTGGAAGAGACCTTAGAAACTCCCCAATATACGGCCATAGCTGTAGAAGCACATGTGAGAGTAGAAAAGATTAAAAATGGTGTACCCGAGATAAGTTGGGATCCAGAGCAGTCCGAGGATTTTGGGGGCTCAGGGCCCTTCGATCTAAGTTTTTCGGTGTCTGCCAATGAGCCCGTTGCCGCCTTCTATCTTTGGACAATTTCTCGACCAGAGAGCTCTGAAACTCTTTTAAGTTTTAGTGATCCTGCCTTGCGAGGTTTTGAGTTTTCTTCCGGCAAGTATGAGGTAAAGTATGAGGTTGGCGACAGGGGTTTAAGCTGTGTAGATTCATTGAGTTTTATTGTGGATTTGGCATCTTCGGAGCTAAAAGTGCCCAATGCCTTTACGCCTCACAGTTCGCCAGGGGTAAACGACGAATTTAAGGTTAGCTATCGTTCAATATCTCGTTTTAAGGCATCTATATTCAATCGCTGGGGCACTCTCTTGTATCAGTGGACAGATCCTTCGCAGGGGTGGGATGGGAGCTATAAGGGAAAATTGGTTCCTACGGGAGTTTATTTTTATGTGATAGATGCAAGGGGTTCCGATGGTAGAGATCAGAGCAAGTCGGGTTCTATAAATATTCTTAAATAGGTTTATAGGTTTAAATGGATAATATAAAATGGACAATATAAAATGATGAAGGTACAACATTACGTGATATTATTTGGAATAGTTGCAGGCTTTTTATGCCTAGCATTTGTAGGTTTGGGCAGTACGGATTCCCAGAGTGTTGAGGCAGAGAAGCCCAAGGTGCTTTCTCTTACGGTTTCGGTAAGTGTGCCAGAGTCCATGTCTTTTTGCGATAAGGATATTGATTTGACCCGCAATGATATGCGTGAAGATATGGATAGGGAGCTAAATGCCTTTACCTATTACCATTCTACTACCTTACTTTTGATAAAGCGGGCAAATAAGTACTTCCCGATTCTGGAGCCTATATTGAAAGAGGAGGGCATACCCGACGATTTAAAGTATTTGGCAGTAATAGAAAGCCACCTCAATACGCGGGCCTTGTCGCCAGCCAAGGCTGCAGGTTTTTGGCAGTTGATGCCTGCTACCGCCAAATCGTATGGACTGGTGATAGACGAGCAGGTAGACGAGCGCTATCATATAGAGAAATCTACAAGAGCTGCTTGCAAATATCTAAAAGAAGCTTATAGAAAATATGGAGATTGGGCTACGGTATCGGCCTCTTACAATGGGGGTATGGGAAGAATTAGTGGGGAGTTGAAATCTCAGCAAGTAGACACAACATTTGATCTTTTGTTGGTAGAAGAAACTTCGCGCTATGTGTATCGCATAATGGCAGCCAGGGAAATATTTTCTAATCCTCCTAAATATGGTTTTGTATTGAAAAAGGAGAATCTTTACCAGCCTATTGGCACCAAATCGGTTGAGGTGAAGGCGAGTATCGACAATTTTGCAACTTATGCAAAGACCCTAGGTTTGACCTATGCCCAGCTCAAAGATTTTAATCCTTGGCTCAGAGATAGGAAGCTTATTATTAGGCCAGGAAAAACTTATGTGCTGGACATTCCAAACAAGGAGGATTTATATTTTGATAAAGAGCATTTAAAAGTACACAACAAGGCATGGCTAGTCGATTAGCCGTGCTTCATGATATTCCACGTTTATTACCACGTCTATTTATATAAAAGAAAAATACAAGGGCGTTTTTCTAGCTTAGGAACTTTTTTGCTCCACTCTTGTATGGTAAGGGTTTTTATAAACTCATTGTCACAAGTAATATCTGCCGCTAGGCAAAGTTTTGTAGTCGGCCTACAGTTTTTCAATATATCGTCTACGAGTTTGCTGTTTCTGTAAGGAGTTTCAATAAAGATTTGGGTTTGGTCTTGATTGTATATTGATTGTTCAATTTTTTTCAAGGTCTTTATTCTCTGTTCGGCTTCTATGGGGAGGTAGCCACGAAAGGCAAAGTTTTGTCCATTAAAGCCCGAAGCCATCAGGGATAATAGTATGGACGAGGGGCCAACGAGAGGCACAATTTGCACATTCATCTTTTGCCCTATTGCAACTATATCGGCTCCAGGGTCAGCAATGGCAGGGCATCCAGCCTCAGACAAGAGACCTACAGGCTCGCCTTTGAAAATGGGGCTAAGAAATGCGGCAAGCACCTCAGGGCTGGTATGTTTGTTTAATATATAGAACTGCAAATCGTCTATTTCTATTGCGGGGTCTATTTTTTTTATGAAGCGCCTTGCGCTGCGCTCATTTTCTACAATGAAGTGTCGTATATTTTGTATCACATATCTATTGTGCGAAGGTATAACCAGATCAATAGGGCTGTCTCCCAGTGTTACTGGAATAAGGTATAAAGCTACTTTCATTTTACTATCATAATTTTAGTTACTACCGACATGCTGCCATTATTTATTCCCGAAGACGATAAAACTAGGTAGATACCTGTGCCTACGCGCCTGCCTGCTTGGTTGGTACAATCCCAGGAATACACTCCACCATTGGAAGGCCCCTGACTGAGCAAGTTGCCTTGAAGGTCAGTGATTTTAACATTAGAGTTGTGCATTAGTCCAGTGATTGCTACCCTGCCTTGATATTCGGGCCTTACGGGGTTTGGGTAGGCATAAACATCCGAATAATCGATTTTCCCTGTTATGGCATCGCCCATATAGGAGACTATACCCTTGTCGGTGCCAACGAAAACTTCTCCCGTATTGTTATTTATTGCCAGGCAGTTAATAATATTGGATATTAAGAGGCTATTTTCGGCGGTAAAAGTTTCTATAACCTCAGTATTTGTGGCATTTACCAGAAATAATCCGGCACCCTCTGTTCCTATCCATTTTCTATTGGCACCATCTATGGCTATGGATGTTACCTTTTGTCCTTCAAGCAAATAGTATGCTGCATCAGTGCCATCGTCGATAGCAATTTTTACCCTCGAGCAAATGAGCTCTGTGTTGTTTGTTAATATGTTGCTAGAAAATAGTATAGGTCCATTGTCTGTGCCCATCCATACTGTTGCGTTGAGGTCTTCGGCCATGCAGTAAAAGCCATTGGTAGGCACTGTTTTGCCATCGGTGTCGGTAATAACTTTTGCAGCTTTTACTATGTCGTCGCCTACATTGCCGATCGTATTTTTGTTGTTTACAGCGAATATGCCGGGAGGGTTTCTATCAATATTGACCCATAAGTGTCCATTGGTAGTTATCAGCAAGTTGTTTAGTGCATCCCTGCCATTGAGCTCATTATAAAATGAGGATATCCATCTTCCATCAGCAGATAGCGTTACTATTCCATTTGCTACCTCCGAGTTTAGTATGTGTAGGTTGTTTTGTTTGTCATAGGCCATTCCGTCAGTGCGCACAAAGTTGTCTTCGCTGTTTGCTCCTGGATAAATTGATGCCAATCCACTATTTTTAGAGTTGTGTAGTTTCACAAATTTCTTGTCCTTAAATTCATAAACACCCTCTCCCCAGCTCGATACGTAATGATGCTGAGGGTCTCTAGGATCCACCACGGCCGATAGAAAGTCTTCGCATTGGAGTCCTGTGGTTTTGGCTATTTCGTTTTCGTCGTAATTGTGCCAGCTATTGTTTTCTAATACCATAAAAGTGCCAGGAAGCTTTAGCCTGTCGGAAGTTCTACCACCTCCCACCACCAGCAGCTGGTCGTTGGCAAGGGTAAGGTGTCGGGCCCAATTTCTCTTGGGGCTATTTATTTTCAATTCCGAGAGTATGGTTTTTGTGATATTGGCATTTTCATCAATTTCTATACCTACTAGTCCCTTGTCGGCTTCGGAGATCCAATAGCGATTTGTTTTTTTTGAGGAGCTGATATCTGTAACTTTTATGCCATCGAGTTCCTTGTAGCTATCGAAGTCGGTATAGAAATAGGTTTTATCATCTCTGAATAATATTAATTTGTCGTTTATTATTTTCGGAGCTTCATGCCCAGCATTCCGTATTAGGCTGATGTTTTTATCTTTATCTATATGATAGACTCCATTTTGCAATTGGAAGAAGCAGAGTTCATTTTTGTGTATAAAAAGCTTTCTTATGTCGGCATCGTTTCCTCCGGGGTATGTTAGTGGCATGTGTTTCCAGTTTGTGCGGTCTAGGAGATTAGTGTTTAGCGCCGCTTCCAGCACCCCCTCGGTAGTGGCGGCGTATATATACTGTCCAAGGACGCATACGGAGTGGGTTTTTTTCTGCAGGGAGTAGGTTTCTTTTACTTCTTTTCTTTCGAGGTCGAGCACCACAATGCCGAAGGCTGTAGAGAGGTAGGCCTTATTGTCTATAAACTCCAGATTGTTGATAGTTTTGTCGGGGATGAATAGGTTGTCTTTTATAAAATGTATATTAAAGATTCCCTGATTAGTCATGATATCGATATTGGAGTTTTCGTATATGATGACAAGGCTTTGGTTGTTAGGCTCATATGCTAGATGCGAAATTCCAGTGTCGTTGAGTCCATCGGCCTTGCTATAAAACTTTACAGCGCCATCTTCGGGCTCATAGGAAATCATTGAGCCATCGTAAATGGCAAATACCTTATTGGGAGTTTCGGCAACATGGCTTGCATTTTGGTATGCCATATAATTTTTCCAGGAGCCAATTTCTCTCTGCGCCTTCATTTGGCAAGCAAGGGTCATTGATAAAAAAAATACTATATATGCCACTTTGAGATTCATACTGTTGATGCTTAAATTAATATACTAATGCTAAATTCTTTACAGCCTTAAAAAATCTAATTTTCATAAGCCCTCTTTAGTCTGTTATTTGCTTTGCGATTCCAAAAAATGCTTGAGTTTTTCAACAGCAAGGGCGCGATGGCTAATTTTATTCTTGGTATGAGCCTCCAATTGGGCAAAAGTTTGTTGATGTCCTTGTGGAATAAATATGGGGTCGTATCCAAATCCTCCCTCACCGCTTTGCTGCAGGCTAATTTGTCCGTTTATCAGTCCTTCAAAAACATGCTGCTCGTCGCCTATCAAAAGTATAATCACCGTTTTAAAAGCGGCACTTCTGTCGTCCAGGTTTTTTAATTCGCTCAATACCTTGAGCCTATTTGCTGCAGCATCTCTCTCAGGGCCAGCATAGCGAGCCGAATAAACGCCAGGCGCATTGTTGAGAGATTTTATTTCCAGCCCAGTGTCGTCGGCAAAGCAGTCGAGGGCAAATTTATTCTTTACATACAATGCTTTTAGTAGGGCATTTCCTTGTAGGGTATTGGCAGTTTCGGGAATTTCTTCTGTGCATCCAATGTCTTTTAATGAGAGCACCTCATATTGCGAGCCTAGCATTTTTTTAACCTCTTCTATCTTGTGAGCATTGTCGCTAGCAAAAACTATCTTTTTCTTCATCTTTCTATAACGTAATAAAACTAAAAAACGTATTTTAGGCCTTTATTTCATCAAAGCCCTCACCATAAACTCCTACAACAGAGCTTTGGGAAATAAAGGCTCGGTCATCTATCTGTTTGATTAAGCGAAATACGGCTGTCGATTCTCCTTTTTTTGCTAGGAGTATTATTACCTTCACCTCTTTTTGGGAATACCATCCCTGTCCTTGTATGATGGTGCATCCCCTGCCTATTTGCTGGTTGATGGCGGTGGCTATTTCGTCATATTTTTCTGAGAAGATCAGAAATTGCACCGATTGGCGGGTGCCATTAAATACGAGGTCTACAGTATAGGTCATTACGCCCATAACGACAAGTCCGTATACTATTTTTTCAACACTTTGAAAAATCATGTAAGAGGAGCATATAATGATAACGTCCGATATGAGCATGCTTTTTCCTATGCGCATATTGCGGTATTTGCTGATTACTAGAGCAATGATGTCGGTTCCTCCGGTGCTACCTCCTGCAGAAAACACAATGCCAATGCCTATTCCGCAAAGCACACCTCCGAGTATGCAGCTCATAAAAGGCTCTCCTACAACTATAGGTTCTTGAAATATTTTGCCAAAAAAAGACAGTAATAATGTGAGAACAAAGACGCTAAAAATTGTTCGCAGGCTAAATTTGAGTCCAAATATCTTTATGGAGAAGAGCAGTAGAAAGGCATTGATTATAAAATAACTATATTCTACAGGAATGCCCTTGGCATAATATATGAGAGCTCCAATGCCCGTTACTCCTCCGGTTGTAATCTCTGAGGGCAGTAGAAATCCGGTCCATCCTACAGCATAGAAAACTAGGCCCACCGCTATGTTTACAAGGTCTTTGGCCTCTTGCAGCATCATTTTTTTTGATTGAAAGTCGTAAGCTATCTTTCTACGTTTGTCCATTTTAGCTATTGATTATTTTTATACCTACCTACACCACTAATATGCCTCCCTGTATTTATCTTCGTCTTTGTCTTTGAGCATGCTGAGATAACTTTTGTATCGCGAGGGGCTCACTTGCCCATTTTCTACAGCATCCTTTACTGCACATTGAGGCTCTCGCTGGTGGCTACAATTATTGAATTTGCAGGTCTTGGAAATCTCAAACATTTCCCTAAAATAATGAGCTATTTCTACTCCCTCCATATCGAAGGTGCCAAAGCCTTTTATTCCAGGAGTGTCTACAATATATCCGCCATCGGGAAGTGCAAACATTTCTGAAAATGTGGTGGTGTGCATGCCCTTGTTGTGGTATTCGGAGATGTCCTTGGTTTTTAGTTTTAGATCGGGTATTAACTTGTTTATTACCGTCGATTTGCCTACTCCCGAATGTCCTGAAAGCAGGCTCGTCTTGTCTTTTAGCAGGGATGCTATTATTTCTAATCCCTCGTTTTTGCGGGCGCATATAGTATGGCATGGGTAACCTATGGATTGGTATAGGTCAATAAGCTCTTTCATTTTAGCCATATCTGAATCTTTGTATCTATCAATTTTGTTAAATACAATTTGTACGGGTATGCTATAGGCTTCGGCACTTGCTAGGAAACGATCAATAAAAGTGGTGCTGGTGATGGGGTAGTTGATGGTTGTTATGAGAAAGGCCTGATCCAAATTGCTAGCAATGATATGCGACTGCTTGGAGAGGTTTGACGATCGGCGCACTATGTAGTTGCGTCGGTCTTCAATTTCGGTAATATAGGACATACCCTCATTATTTGCATCAATAATCACCCAGTCGCCTATTGCTATGGGGTTTGTGCTTTTTATATTCTTGAGGCGGAAATTACCTTTTATCTTGCAAGAGAATAGTTCTCCATTTTCTGCGCACACTTGGTAGTCGCTGCCAGTATTTCTAACTACCAAGCATCTCATACGCATTGTTGTTTGTATGGATTCATTATACTGTCATGATTTCTTTTTCTTTGGCAGCAAAGACATTTTCAATTACCTTTATATATTTGTCGTGCATTTTTTGTATTTCGGCTTCGCAATCCTTTCCTACATCTTCGGGCATTCCTTCTTTGACGGCTTTTTTTGCTGTTTCTACGGCCTCTCTTCGTGTGTTGCGAATGCTTATTTTGGCGTTTTCGGCCTCTTGTTTGCACTGCTTGCTCAATTGCTTGCGCCTATCCTCGGTCAAGGCAGGTATGCCCAGTCGGATTATTTCGCCATTGTTTTCGGGAGTAATGCCAACGCTAGAGTCCATTAGCGCTTTTTCTATGGCTCTGAACATTGTTTTTTCCCAGGGAGATACTGTTATTGTCTTGGCATCGGGCGTGCTTATGCTAGCTACGTTTGAGAGAGGAACCATACTTCCATAATATTCCACTTTTACTCCATCGAGTATGTGTATATTAGCTTTGCCAGCTCTTATATGCGACAATGTTTCTTCAAGAAAGGTTTGCGATTGTAGCATCTTCTCTTCAGCATCTTTTTCTATTTGCTTGACTTCTAACATGTTCTAATTAATTATTTTTAATACCTAGTTTACAGGTGCAAAGGTACGAAACTTTATTTCATTTGTTATTCTAAGGGTGCACAAAAGTTCCAATGGCATCTCCTAATATTATTTTTTTTAGGTTGCCAGGTCTGTCCATATCAAAAACTATTATGGGCAGACCATTTTCTTGGCATAGGGTGGTGGCGGTAAGATCCATTATTTTTAGTCCCTTGTCATAAATCTCTTGGTAGCTTATTTTTGTAAATTTTGTGGCATTAGGATCTTTCTCAGGGTCGGCAGTGTATATTCCATCCACCCTTGTTCCCTTGAGCATTACATCAGCTTCGAGCTCTATACCTCTGAGAGCAGAGGCTGTGTCGGTAGTAAAAAATGGGTTGCCAGTACCTCCGGCAACGATAACAATCTCCCCATTTTGCATGGCTGTGATGGCATCTCTCTTGGAAAAATGCTTGCCAATGGGCGACATTGGGGT
The DNA here is from genome assembly GCA_003851245.1 of Bacteroidales bacterium. Lineage (GTDB taxonomy): Bacteria > Bacteroidota > Bacteroidia > Bacteroidales > Azobacteroidaceae > BHEP01. The sequence continues at coordinate 61,049 of BHEP01000008.1, forward strand.
GGCAGTAAATACGGTAGCCAGCATTCCCTCTTTTTCTAGGGATGCACTAAGTGCAATGCTGTTGATGACGGTAGCCAGCATTCCCATTTGATCGCCCTTAACTCGGTCTACACCCTTGTCTGTGCCACTCAAGCCCCTAAAGATATTGCCTCCACCAATAACTATGGCAATTTCAATGCCAAGCAGAGAGATCTCTTTTATTTGTTGGGCATACGACTGTAGCTTTTCTTGATCAATGCCATAAGCCTTTGTTCCCATCAATGATTCGCCACTGAGCTTGAGTAATATTCTTTTGTATTTAAGCATTTTATTTGTTTATTATCTTACCACTAATTTTTGTATTTTAAGTCCATCGTTCTCTGTCACTACATGCACTATGTAGACCCCTTTGGCAAGGCCATTGGTAGAAGTAGAATAGCTGGTGCTCATCAAGGCTACTTCTTCTATAAGTTTTGTGCCTTGTACATTCATTACATGTACCTCTTTTATTATATCCTTGCTGCTAATATACAGCATATTTTGAGCCGCATATATTTTGATAGAAGCGAGTTCATTATCATCTATAGCTGTGGTAGATTTGCCCAATCTAATGATAAATCTATTGTTAAATCCGTTTACATTGTTGGTAAACGAGTACGAACTATTTTTCAACAAGTCTATTTCCATTTTTGTATGTGTATCATATAGAGACAATGATGCTATAGCCACCTTGTCAATATTTGCAAACTCCAAAGACATTTCTTTGCTTCCTTTCTCAGCATCGGTAGATCCAAATTCTGGATATTCGAGGGGTTCTAAATCCATTTCTGTGCTTGCTGCCTCTTCAAACAATATGCCCATTTCTACATCTCTTTGAAAGCTGTTGGGTGCATATATAGATAATTTTTTATTGTCGGCATCTGTCAAATATAACTGAGGAATTGACGATCTATCTTCGTAAAACAATTTGCCTACATTTTCATTGCTAGGGCTGTTGAGTGCAAGTATAGAGGTGCTATTTCCCTTATTGTTGCTGGCAGTTATGTAGATCACATCATCAACAAAATGCTGCTTGCTGCTTGTAGTTTTTAGTAGACCAGTAGTATTTGCAGGACGTGTTATAGACATCAATTCGGGAGAAAATACCAAGTTTATATTGCCACCACTTTCTTTGGTTCTTATAAAGAATGCCTGCAGTGCGGCAATATTTTTTGTGATTGCACCGCCGCTGCTGACGCTATATTCCTTCCACCCTTCACCATCAAAAATGCGGTAGTAGTCATTTATATTTGCCTTGTTTGCCTGATAAAAGGCATCAAAATCGAGGGTAGACATAAATGGATTTCCTACCATTATTTCTTTGCCCACAGCAGGCACCGACATTTTGAATACCTGGGTAGGTGTGCCATTTATGTTTCCATTTTCCAAGGCATTATCAAATACAAAGCGGTAGGCATCTGTTCGGGCAATACTGCCAGCAGGGATATTGTTGAGTAAAGGAAATCCTTCTACTATGGAGTTGTAGTATTGGAAATAACTCATACCTGAGTGATAGCTATGACCCCTGTGCAGCATACTTTTTTCTTCGTTTTCAAAATAAGGTATCTCAATGATTCCCTTCAATTGATTGAGATTGGTATGATATCCAGCTTTCTCGCCCAATTCAGTTCGTCTATTCAAAAATTCGCCTGCCCATATGCTTATGGCATAATTGATATTGCTGTTGATTGCCCTATCGTTATTGTTGTTGGGAGCCGACCAAGATCCTACAGCAATAGAGTCTGACGTACTTATTTTGAAATCTCTTTGCCAGAAATTGGGGTATCCTCCAAAGGCAAAGTCGCCAATGGCCATGCTTTTTAAGGGAGCTGCCAAGGCATACCACCTACCTCTAGCCATTTCAGTAGCCGAAAGATTATCTCCATTAAGCATTGCATATTTATCATTGTAATATCCAAAATTGTATTGTACAAATGCTTTTTCGTATTGCAAGAGCTGAGGTTTGGCAAGTTCTCCTCCAAAATGGAAGGTTATATTGCGTGCCATAGGCTTGCCGAAAGTGCTTCTAGGGGTAGATATAGTATCCAAGGAAGGATACATCTTTGCATTACCTGGAATAAAAACATCGGTACACTCTCGTGGTATGGTGTTTATCACCACACCTGCTCTATTTGTCCAGTTTGTTGGCTCGTTCCAGTTATTGTTAGCAGCATTTATATTCCAATAAGCTATGCTTGGAGCTTCTGCCAAAAACAGGATATTGCTAGTGTCGGCACCACAAATATAATCTTTGCTGATGCGTCTAAAATATCCTTTTTTCAAATTAAGGCTTTTGAAATCCTTGTCGGTAGCTCCTTGAATATTTGTCCAATTGCTATTGTCGTTACTGTTTTGCCATTGGTAATAAAAAGAACCACTGCCACCACTGCTTTGGTCGCCTGTAATCAAGGTAGTATCGGTAGGGCTAGCGCAAATTATGAGATTGCCTTGAATGTTTCCTCCATAAAGTTTGTCAAAAAAGCTGATTGTCAAGATGCCTTTTGCACAATATGATACAGGATTGGTACTATTGTCACTTACGGTGTATTCTATAGTCACTGTGCGACCTAGGTCTATATTTGCCTTAGGTATTATAGTGAGCCTTCCATCGTGGTCGGAAAGTTGGAAGCTCAGTATATCCTGGTCGTTTGGATATATAAATTTAACATTTGTAATCCTCAATACATCATTAGCATCAGGATCAGAAACCATATTCATCAATTCTATGATAAGGCTTTCACCATAGCAAAGAGTGAAGCTGCTATCTTGTGCAATGGGCGTTTTATTGGTTCCATCAGGACATACAGAGGGGTTGGTGATGCCAGTAGAAAAGGTTAGTCCTGTCATTCCCACCATTGTTGCACCCAGATCCAGACCGTCGCGGATATATCCTGCATCAGTGAGGGGCTTATTGGGCTCGGCTATAACTCCAGCATAGCGTCCGTAGCGCATAACATACATCTTGCCATCGGGTCCTACCTTCATGCCGCTTCCTAGACCTCCATATTCTACGGCAACACTCCAGCTATTGTTTTCAATATCGTATTGTGCAATCTTGGCTGCTGTAGTGTTGTAGGCTCCTGCATAAATATATTTGCCATTGGGCGAAAATTCCAAGCCATAGCCTGTTCCAGACAAGTGAGGAGTTTCAATTTTGGATATATTGGGAAAGCTAATGATTCCTTGTATAGGATCGAAATTCATCAAGAGAATAGGCGATACATACTCTACAGGGTAAATAATGGCAAGCATGGTGTTGCTACTATTGGATTTTAGGTTGTAAGTTAGGCTATGATTCTCGTAGGCAGCCAACGAGAAAGATGAGGCATCTCCTACCACTCCGCTGGAGATTCTGCGAACGCGCATTTCTCTAGTCGACAACATTCTGTATACCAACCAATAGTCGTTTTTTGTGCCTTCTACGGGCATTAGCTCTATACTTTCCGACATTCCCGAAGGTTCTATGTTGGAAGAGCTAATTTTTTCTCCATAACCATTGTCCAAAGACATGTCTATGATATGATAGTCTAAGCCCATTGTGCCATTACCGTAAGAATTATTTACAGCAAAGAGCATATATTTGTTGTTGCCAATATAGCATGATGCAAGTCCGTCAGCCACAGAGGTATTACCAGAGAAAGAACCATTTTTCATTTGCTCATGCTTGGAGTTGAATATTCTATCGTGATCGGTATAAAAAATAAGGTTGCCATCGCATCCTGGCGAGGAAACTGATAGGGAGTTTTCCCATGAATTGACCAAGGCAATGCCCGATGCACCGCTTGCAACCTTGCCCCCTTGTCCATTGTCTTTAAATGTGATTCCAGCCCCTTTGCCGTTGTTTTGTCCAAAATACCAAACGTCGTCGGTAAACAAGTCGCAGGATGCCGATTTGCGAAGTGTAAAAACAACATAGCTGTCGCTACACTGGGCAATGGGTGCACCATTGTCTCGAACGGAATAGATCACTTTTATTTGTTCGCCGTCCGCAAAGTTATACCCTGCTTTTATAGATAGCATAACCTTGCCAGTGGCAGCATCGAAGCTAAGATTGGCTTTTGTGGCATCAGCATTGTTTTCAAAGTGAGCTCCTGCCAATATTATATTGTCGTTGTTGGGGTCGGTATCGTTGTCCAGCACATTCACCTCGGCGCTAGGCACTCGCCATACATTGGCATAGTCGGGATTGCATATAGGAGCTTGATTCATATTTTGAGGGCATACGGAAGGTGGTGTGAGGCCGGTAGAGAAAGTGAGTCCTCCAACATTTAGACCCAGATTAATGCCGTCTTTGATATAAGAGTCTTCAGTGAGCATGTCCCAAGAAATTGGATTGGGAATGATTCCCAGGTAGCCAGTTCCAGTACGCTGCACATACAATTTTCCATCAGATCCAATTTTCATTCCTCCTCCCCAGCCTCCGTAGGCAAAGGGGGTAGTCCAATAGTCTCCATATATGCTAGATTGTGATATGCTGGGATTTGTGCCATGATATGCCGTACAATATACATGTGAACAATCGGGTGAGATTATGGCATCGTAGGGAGTTCCTCCGAGATTGGGGGTCGTGAGGTTTATCATAAAGTCAATTTGACCTATTGCGGGGTCGAAATCAAAGATAGAAATAACACCAGCAGGATATATAAGGCTTATTTTAGAGTATTGTATATTAACAGTAGGATATTCCTGCGTTTGCTTGGTAGCAATATCTAGTACCGGCTGCTGGTCATAACGCTGGGTGTTTGCCTTTAGTCCATAGGTGTATCCAGTTGTAGATCTTCCATTGTGAGATGCTTCTAGCTGTAGTGTTTGGTGAATACCTCCTACTACTCCATTGTTTATTTTTCGTATTCGAATGGTATTGCTGCTTCGCATGCGATAAACTAGCCAATACTCGTTTTCAGTGCCACTTACAGGAATAAGCTCAACACTTTCGGACATGCCCGCATTTTCGAGTTTTGTGCTGCTTATTCGTTCTCCATATCCATTGTCTCTGCTCATGTCGATGATATGATAGTCTAAGCCAATTTCCCCAGCTGCTTCGTAAGCATTATTAACAGAAAAAAGCATGTATTTATTATTCCCAATATAGCAGGCTGCGAGTCCATCGGCCACAGAATTGTGACCAGTAAAGGATCCATTGAGCATTTTTTCGTGCTTGGAATTGTATATCTGATTGTGGTCGGAATAGAAAATTAGGCTGCCATTGCAGCCAGGGGCAGATACAGATAAGGAGTTTTCCGCAGTGTTTGTAAATGCTATATTAGAGGCATTGGCTGCTACCTTATTTCCAGAACCATCGTCGTTGAATATCAATCCTCCTCCCTTTCCTGTGGCTGAACTTCCAAAAAACCATACGTCGTCATTAAAAATATCACAGGAAGTGACAGGAGGTTTAGGTACAGGTATTTTTGCTTGTTGTGCCCACGAGATGGAAGGTAGAAGTATAATTGCAAGAATTGCAAGAATTTTTGCAGTTTTCTTAATAAATATGCTTGACTTATTTTTTTGCATCTGATTTCTTCTTTTATGTAAGGAATATCCTATGGCGACAAAAAGCAGGAAGTATAGTCCATCCTTTGTGGGCACTCCTCCAATAGGATCACCTCCTCCTGGAGGAGCTTTCAAGTAGTCGTCGCCGTAGAGTCCAAAAGAACTTATCTCGTCTATTGTATTGACTTCCGTAGGCTGATCGTCAAAATTTTCGGGGTATAGCATCGATGCCTTGGCAGTGCTAAAAAACATTAAACTGATAGAAATTAATGCGGCAGTAAAAAAGGCTTTTGACCTTCTGGAGGTAGATGTTGTATTCATAATAAAAATAGTTTTATTTCTAGATTTTCACTTTGTATGACTTCTCTTTGTACCAATCACGGCATATAAAGACTCAAAAAAAGAAGACTGTTTTTTTATTATAAAAAACAGTCTTCAAACAATTCAAAGTTTTATTTTGAGCCTCTTGTCGGATTCGAACCAACGACCCCGAGATTACAAATCACGTGCTCTGGCCAACTGAGCTAAAGAGGCGGGTGGGTAAGCTTACTACATCGCGTCGCTACGACCAACTACCCTTGCTGCGATCAAACCCTGGGGGATTCGAAGGGAGCAGACCGTGTAGGACTTACCCGAGTGCAAAAGTAGTGTTTTTTATTTTAAGATGCAAATCTTGCTTGTATATTGTTTTGTAATTGCCTGATATATAGCTAAATATTTTTTTCTGCCCTTAATGCTTTATTATCTCGAAAAAAAAGACGAAATTTGCCATCCAATCAACAATAACAAAATAAAAGAAGATGACAAAAAGTGCATTGCAAATTGCAAGGGCTGCCTATCAGCCAAAAGTTCCTAAAACACTTCTAGGAAGTGTTAGTATCAAAGAAGGTGGGGCTACTGCCTCTCTATCAGATCAAGAAGAGCTCAAGGCCTTATTTCCAAATACTTATGGAATGCCTATACTTGAGTTTGTGAAAAGCGACACGAAAGAAACATATGCGCCAATCAATGTGGGAGTAATTCTCTCGGGAGGGCAGGCTCCAGGTGGGCACAATGTGATTGCGGGCTTGTTTGATGGCATCAAGAACATGAACAAAGATGGGCGTTTGTATGGTTTTATATTGGGCCCTGGAGGTTTGGTAAATCATGACTACAAAGAACTTACAGCAGACATTATTGATGAATACCGCAATACTGGAGGTTTCGATATTATAGGATCGGGTCGCACCAAGCTTGAAAGTAAGGAGCAGTTTGACAAGGGCCTAGAAATACTCAAAAAATTAAATATCTCGGCGCTGGTAGTTATTGGTGGCGACGATTCCAATACCAATGCCTGCGTGTTGGGAGAATATTACAAATCAATAGATGCAGGAGTACAGGTTATTGGCTGCCCCAAGACAATTGACGGAGACTTGAAAAATGAAATGATAGAAACATCCTTTGGCTTCGATACAGCTTGTAAGGTCTATTCAGAAGTGATAGGAAATATACAAAGAGACTGCAATTCGGCACGTAAATACTGGCATTTTATAAAGCTTATGGGTCGCTCGGCATCACATATAGCCTTGGAATGTGCCCTGCAAGTGCAGCCCAATGTATGTATTGTCTCGGAAGAGGTAGAGGCTAAAAATCAATCTTTGGAAGATGTTGTCAATTATATTGCCGATGTAGTTGCCCAACGATCAGCTCTGGGCAATGACTTTGGCACCGTACTTATTCCCGAAGGTTTGATAGAGTTTATTCCTGCAATTAAGAAATTGATGGAAGAACTCAATGACTACCTTGCACATCACGAAGAGGAGTTTAAAAGAATCAAACGCTCGGCACAACGCGAGCACATTATAAGCCAGCTATCACCAGTAAATGCTTCAATTTATAAGAGCCTTCCCGAAGTGGTTGCTAGGCAGTTGACCCTCGATAGAGATCCTCATGGCAATGTACAAGTTTCTTTGATAGAGACCGAAAAATTATTGGCAGAAATGGTTGGCACTCGCTTAGATCAATTGAAAGCAGCAGGAGATTACAAGGGTAAATTTGCTACTCAGGTACACTTCTTTGGTTACGAAGGTCGCTGTGCAGCACCATCCAACTATGATGCAGATTATTGTTATTCTTTGGGCTATACCGCCGCCGGTCTTATAGGAGCCGGAAAAACAGGCTATATGTCGTCGGTGCGCAACACTACCGCAGCTGCCGAAAAATGGATAGCTGGAGGGGTGCCAATCACCATGATGATGAATATGGAAAGACGACACGGCGAAATGAAGCCCGTTATTAAAAAAGCATTGGTAGAATTGCAAGGCGCTCCTTTCCAAACATTTGCTTCCGAAAGAGCATCCTGGGCTATGGAAACTGCCTATATATATCCAGGGCCTATTCAGTATTTTGGGCCTACTGAGGTTTGCGATCAGCCTACAAAGACCCTACAATTAGAACAAAATAAGTGAGTAGTAAGCACTATTCGCTGTTTCAATAAATATTAATTATAAGATAATGGGAGGATTTTTTGGTACTATTTCAAAAGAAGAGTGTATAAGCGACCTGTTTTACGGAACAGATTACAACTCTCACATGGGAACAAAGCGGGGAGGCTTAGCCACCTGGTGTCAAGACAAGGGATTTACACGCTCAATACATAATTTGGAAAACTCTTATTTTAGAGGAAAGTTTGAAGGTGAATTAGGCGAGTTTAAAGGCAAGTTGGGTATAGGTGTCATTAGTGACACCGACTCCCAGCCCATGGTCATAAGTTCGCATTTAGGACGCTTTGCCGTTGCAACGGTTGCAAGAATCAACAATATAGAAGAATTGGAGAAGGGACTATTGGAGCGAGGGCGGCATTTTACAGAGCTCAGTTCGGGCTCTACCAACCCTACGGAATTGATCTCCCTTCTCATTGATGAGGGTTCCAACTTTTTGGAGGGAATCAACAATGTTTTCGATAAGATTGAGGGCTCATGCACCCTGCTTATTTTAACGGGAAATACCATTATTGCTGCTCGCGACAAGCTGGGAAGACTCCCTGTAGTATTGGGAAAAAAAGAAGGTGCCATGGCCGTTTCCAATGAGCCCTGTGGATTTTCTAACCTGGGCTATGAGATAGCCTACGACTTGGGCCCTGGGGAAGTAGTTTCTCTTACGGCGGAAGGCTATACACAATTGCGAAAGCCCAATAAGAAGAAGCAGATTTGTTCCTTTTTGTGGGTCTATTATGGATACCCTGTTTCAAACTATGAAGGAATAAATGTAGATGCTGTAAGGTATAATGGGGGCTTGGAAATGGCAAAAGACGACGATTTGGAGGTCGATTATGTGTCGGGGATTCCTGATTCAGGAATAGGGCACGCACTGGGATATGCCGAAGGAAAAAAAGTTCCCTACAAAAGAGCCATCATCAAATACACACCTACCTGGCCTCGGAGTTTTACGCCCGCTAGACAAGAGCAAAGAGAGTTGGTAGCAAAGATGAAACTAATACCCAATAAATCTTTGTTGGCGGGCAAGCGTGTAATTTTTTGCGATGATTCCATTGTAAGGGGCACACAGTTAAGAGACAATGTTAATATATTGTATGACTATGGAGCAAAAGAGGTGCATATGCGCATAGCCTGTCCTCCATTATTGCATGCCTGTCCTTTTCTAAATTTTACGTCCTCTAAGTCGCATTTGGAACTCATAACGCGAAGAGTTATCAAAGAACTCGAAGGCGTAGATGACAAAGACTTACATCTATATGCCAAGGCAGGATCGCCACAGCAATTGGCAATGATAGAAAAGATAAGGGCAGATCTTAATATCACAAGTTTGAAGTTCAATAGTTTGGAAAATTTGGTGAAAGCCATTGGGCTTCCTAAGGAAGATTTATGTACCCATTGTTGGGATGCCTCAAGCTGCTTCTAACAAATGAAAAAACAAATGAAAAATGAAAAATGTATGTGATCGCTTTCTTAAGTACGTATCTTTCGATACACAGTCGGACGAGTCTACAGGACTCACTCCCAGCACTTCCAAGCAAATGGTTTTCGCCAAAGAGCTTGCCAAAGAGCTGGAAAATATAGGATTGGAAGAAATTACCTTAGATGAGCATGCCTATCTGATGGCTACATTGCCCTCCAATACCGACAAGGCAGTGCCAACAATAGGATTTATTGCCCACCTCGATACCAGTCCCGATATGAGTGGCAAAGATGTACAGCCCCGCATTGTAGGCAACTACGATGGTTCGGACATAGTGCTGTGCGCAGAAGACAAAATAATATTGTCGCCCAAGGAATTTCCTGAGTTAGAAAGCTATCTTGGTCAGGATCTGATTGTCACCAATGGTAAAACCCTATTGGGAGCCGATGACAAGGCTGGAATAGCAGAAATTATCACCGCCATTGCCTACCTCAAAGATCATCCCGAAATTAAGCATGGCAAGATAAGGATAGCCTTCACGCCCGACGAAGAAATTGGCTTGGGAGCATCCAAATTTGATGTGCCTTTTTTTGCCTGCGACTGGGCTTATACCATGGATGGAGGTGAAATAGGAGAGTTGGAATACGAAAATTTCAATGCCGCGGGGGTAAAAATTATTATTAAGGGACGCAATGTGCATCCGGGTTATGCCAAAAATAAGATGCTCAATGCCCAGCACCTAGCCATGCGTTTTGCCAGCATGCTTCCCCACGAACAAAGGCCAGAGCATACAGCAGGCTACGAGGGTTTCTTTCATCTTACAGCTATGAATGGCACAGTAGAGGAAGCTAGCCTCTCGTATATTGTGCGAGATCATGATAAGACTTTGTTTGACAATCGCTTGAAACAACTGCAAGAGATAGTAAACTACCTCAATACTCTCTATCCAGCAGCCATTGTTATGGAGATTAAGCAACAGTACAAAAATATGCGTGAGATTATTTTTCCACGAATGCACATCATCGATTTGGCATCTCAAGCTATGGAGGCCGTGGGAGTGATGCCACTTATTCGTCCAATACGAGGAGGAACTGATGGCTGCCAATTGTCGTTTAAGGGACTTCCCTGCCCCAATATTTTTGCGGGGGGCCGCAATTTTCATGGTCGCTATGAGTTTGTTTCCGTGCAATCTATGGAAAAGGCGGCTGAGGTAATTGTAAAAATAGCAGAAATTAACTATCAAAATATATCGTAAAATCCATCGTAAAATACAGAATAAAATATATCATAAAATATATCGTAAAATTCATACATAAAATTTATAATAAAATTTGTAATTATGAAATCAACAGTTTTTACAGCAAAGCATGAATCTTTAGGAGCTAAAATGCACGAGTTTGCGGGTTATAACATGCCCATTGAATATTCGGGAATTAATGATGAGCACCTCACAGTATGTCGTTCGGTAGGCGTGTTTGATGTCTCGCATATGGGAGAATTTTGGATCAAGGGCCCTCAGGCATTGCCACTCTTGCAAAAGATATGTTCCAACAATTTGGCTTCCCTGCCCCTAGGTAAGGCCCAATACAATTGTTTTCCCAATGAGAAGGGAGGAATTGTCGATGATTTAATCGTTTATCATGTAGAGCTCGAAAAATATATGCTGGTAGTGAATGCGTCCAATATAGAAAAAGACTGGAATTGGTGTAAGCTTCACAATACCGAAGGGGCAATTATGGAAAATGCCTCTGAGCATACAGCACTATTGGCTATTCAAGGGCCCAAGGCCTTAGCTACCTTACAAAAACTTACTACAGTAGACCTTAGCAGTATTCCCTACTATGGTTTTACTACAGGCGAATTGGCAGGAGAAAAACATGTTATTATTTCCAATACGGGCTATACTGGAGCCGGAGGTTTTGAGATTTATTTCTACCCCGAAAATGGCTTGAAAATATGGGATGCTATTTTTGAGGCTGGAGCTGAGTTTGGCATCAAGCCCATTGGCTTGGGTGCTCGCGATACACTGAGGCTAGAAATGGGTTTTCCCTTGTATGGCAACGATTTAGATGATACAACTAGCCCCCTAGAGGCAGGATTGTCATGGATAACAAAATTTGTAGATGGAAAGAACTTTATAGCTCGCAACATCCTTGAAAAAGAAAAGTCCGAAGGCTCTGTACGCAAACTTTGTGGCTTTGAGATTACAGAAAAAGGTATTCCTAGGCATGGATATCCTATTGTAGATGAAAAAGGAGAAGAAATAGGTGTCGTCACCTCTGGAACAATGTCTCCTCTAATGAAGAAAGGAATAGGTATGGGCTATGTAAAACCTCAGTTTGCTGCCCTCGATTCGGTGATTTATATTCGCATTCGCAACAAGGATATTGCTGCCAAGGTGGTAAAGCCTCCTTTTAGGAAATAAATTATCTTGCCTTTATCTCATGATTGATGCTCAAAAAATTAGAAAGTCGATAAACGAAGCAGCCTCTAAAAAAGAACCCTTCCTGTTTGCCGTAGATTTTGAACTTGAGCAGGGAATATTCATAGAAAAACCCCTGGAGCAAGAAAATATATGGTTCAAAATCAAGGATGTTAGCAATATTAATGAGATAAGATCAAGAGAAAACAAGAAGGATGCCAGCCTCTCTTATGAGGCTATAGGCTTGGATGATTATTCTAAAAAATTCCATATGGTGCGTCAGGCATTGCTCGGAGGAGATTCTTTTTTGTGCAACCTGACCATCAAAACACCGATAAAATGTGACCTTTCTTTAGAGGAAATATTTCTTAATAGCAAGGCCCCATATTGTTTGATGATACCCCAACAATTTGTTTGCTTCTCTCCCGAAAGATTCGTGAAAATAGAAAAAGGCCATATATTTTCCAACCCTATGAAGGGAACTATAGATGCCAACATCCCTCATGCGGATGCCGTATTGCTTGCCAACAACAAAGAAACTGCCGAACATAGCACCATTGTAGACTTGATAAGAAATGATTTGAGCAAGGTAGCAAATAATGTGGCTGTGACAAGGTTTAAATATTTAGAGCGCATTGAAACCAATAGAGGCGCTATTCTGCAAATGAGTTCTGAAATAAAAGGGCAACTTCCTGAAAATTATCTGTCCAATTTGGGCGATATTATTTTTGAACTCTTGCCCGCAGGATCAATCTCAGGAGCCCCCAAAGAATCTACCCTGCTAATTATTAAAACAGCAGAGAAAGATAAAAGAGGATTCTATACTGGAATATTCGGATATTTTGATGGAGAAAAACTCGACACTGCTGTGATGATACGATTCATAGAGATATGCAAAAAAGAAACTGAGCAACAACTCTACTTCAGAAGTGGAGGGGGCATTACCGCCTACAGCAATCTTGATGAAGAATACTTGGAAGTGCTGCAGAAAATCTATTTGCCATACTCCAATGGATAAAAAAAATGACAAGCAATTATTTATTGAAAGCATAAGGGTAGTAAACGGAGATTTCCTCAATCTTGATGCTCACTTGCAAAGGATGAATGATACAATACTTAAATTTTTTAAGCAAACAAAGCCCATTGCGAGTGAAGAACTCTTGCTTGCCAAAACACTAGAAAACTTGGATTCTACCTGTTTCAAGTGCCGAATAATATATGGAGAAAATATAAGGTCTATTACCTTTGAAAAATATATTCGCCGAAAAATAAATAGCCTACAAATACTTGAGGATAATGATATAGACTACTCCTACAAATTTGAAAATCGTAAAAATATTCTATCTTTGCTAGAAAAAAAGGGGGGCTGCGACGATATTATTATTGCTAAAAATGGTTTTATTACAGACTCTAGCTATAGCAACCTAGTATTTCAAAATAAACAGGGCCTTTTTACCCCATCGTCCTTCCTTCTCAATGGAACCAAAAGACAGCTGCTTCTCAAGCAAAGCAAAATAAAAGAAACAATAATAAGCCTCAATCAATTAAGCCTATACGACAAAGTATTCCTAATAAATGCCATGATTGATATTGAAGACAAGGTATATGTGGAAGTGAAGGATATTCGCCTCTAAACAATATAATAGGCCCCTTAATCCTAAAAAAACGACTTTTAGAACATAAAACCAGATTTTTATGACATCTATTAAATAACATCTATTAAATAAAGGCTATTCACAAAATAATAGTTTCAAAAGATAGTTGTAATGCCACACTGCGTAGATCAAAAAATAACCGACATTTTTGTATTTGATCTGGAAGAAGAGATGCTATTGC
>BHEP01000009.1 GCA_003851245.1 Bacteroidales bacterium
CTGAAGGAGGAAAATTATCTATTGCAAACAATCAAATTCATGTTGACCAAGCTGACAATGTGACCTTGCTTTATACCGTCGATACAGAATATGTGCAAGACTACCCCCTATTCAAAGGAGTAAACCCCGAAGAAAGTACCCAAAAAGTGATGAATGACCTTTCGACAAAAAGCTATGCCGAAATTGAACAGAGGCATAAAACGGACTATCAAAATTTATACAACAGAGTAAAATTGTCCATGGTCGGAGATACTTCTCTCGAGCAACTTCCTACCAATGAGCGAGTAGCACAACTACAAAAAGGAATGACCGACGACGCTTCTCTCAAAACGCTTTGGTTTAATCTAAGTCGCTATCTGGTAATCAGTGCTTCTCGAAAAGGCACACTCCCATCTACATTGCAAGGGGCTTGGAACACATTTGTAGAGGCCCCGTGGAGTGGCAACTTTCAAAGCAATATCAATTTACAGGAAATGTACTGGGGCTGTGGGCCGACCAATCTTCCCGAATGTGAGGAATCATATGTGCAATGGATTGAAGGACTGGTAAAACCGGGTCGCAAAACTGCACAAGCCTACTACGGTACAAACGGTTGGCTCAGCAATGCAACAGGAAATATTTGGGGATTCACGGCCCCCGGCGTAGATATTTTATGGGGCATATATCCTACTGGTGCTGCTTGGCATTGCAGGCATCTGTGGCAGCATTATGAGTTTACAAACAATAAAGATTATTTGAAAAATAAAGCATACCCTATAATGAAGGAAGCAGCTATATTTTGGCTGGAAAATATGACTGAATATGAAGGAAAATATATTATCGCTCCTTCTGTGTCGGCAGAGCATGGCATAGAACTAAAAGATGCAAAAATCGCTGAATATTCAACAACGAATGGAGAGGTGACAAAAAATAAAATATTTACTGTTCCTGCCTTTCAAGATATAGTAATGGTTAATGACCTCTACTCCAATGTGATTAAGGCTTCTGAAATTTTAGATGTAGATCCCTCCCTACGAAAACAATTTATCGATGCTCGCAACAAACTGATGCCGCTGCGAATCGGAAAGTATGGTCAATTGCAAGAGTGGATTCTTGATGCCGATAACCCCCACAATCATCACCGACATCAGTCTCATCTTTATGCCTTGTATCCTGGCAATATGATTTCAACAGAGAAGACTCCCCAACTAGCGCAGGCTGCAAGGAAATCACTTGAGTTGAGGGGCGAAGGAAAAAAAGGTGATCGGTGGCCACACGCTGGAGGAAACTGGTCCATGGCATGGAAGTCTGCATTATGGTCTAGGTTAGGCAATGGAGATAGGGCAATCAGCATATTTAATAAAATGATACAAGAAACTGCTTACGAAAATATGATGTCTAATCAATCTGGCAACATGCAGGTGGACGCAACAATGGCTACTTGTGGCATATTTGCAGAAATGTTGATGCAATCACAAGACGATTTCATAAATATTTTACCCGCTTTACCTACAGAATGGCCTGAAGGAAAAATTGAGGGCTTACTTGCCAGAAAGGGATATATCGTAAATATTGAGTGGAAATTTGGACAACTAACAAATGCTGAGATACTTATTCCTCTCAATGAATCGAAGCCCAGAGTGAAACTTAAGGGGTCTGAAATTGAATTAAATGACAAAAGAATTGTTTTTAACTATAAAAAATATAAGAACCAATGAACAAAATATCAGTACTGCTCATATTTTGCTTCATGACTGCCACTGCCACATTATTCGCTGCAAGCCAAGACAGTCTGCACAGCAAGCGCGCAAAAGAATTTACTGATCTTCGCTTTGGCATGTTTATACATTTGGGTGTCAACACCTATACCGACCAAGAATGGACAGATGGATCTGTAGCTCCTTCAGTTTTCAATCCCAAAGAATTGGATACCGACCAATGGTGTAGGGTCGCCAAATCGGCAGGTATGAAATACATGGTGCTGACAAGCAAGCACCATGATGGCTTTTGTCTTTGGAATACCAAATATACAGATTATGCCATCAAATCCTCTCCTTTCAAAAAAGATGTGGTCAAAATGCTGGCTGAATCATGCAAAAAATACGGGCTGAAATTGGGCTTGTATTACTCTCTATGGGATCGTCACGAAAAATGCTATCCTGACACATACCTTTATACCGAATTTATGAAAAATCAATTACAAGAACTTTTATGCAACTATGGAAATATAGAGATGCTTTGGTTTGATGGGGTTTGGGATAAGTGCTCAGGATTTGGATATGGTAGCCCTAAAATGAAAGGAGAAGAAATTATGTCTGTATGGCGAAATGAGGGTACATATCGCTGGCAATGGGATTGCATTTACTCTTACATCAAACACCTAAATCCAAATTGCTTGGTCATGAATAATTCTGGAGTCGACTTTCCTGGTATACCCCTATTGCCTATCGACATCAGAAGTGGGGAAAGAGGAACGAAGGATATTGCTAATAAGAAAATGTGGACTTTCGCAGGTAAAGACCTATACCTACCACTACAAATTGAAGAAACACTCTCAAAAAAATATTGGTTCTATCATGAAGGAGACCATTCTATCAAAAGTAAGGAGGAGATAAAGAAGCTTCTTGAGGATGCCCATCGAATGGATGCAAATCTTTTATTGAATGTGGGACCAATGACAAATGGGAAACTTAGACAAGAGGATGTATTATTTTTAGAATCATTACATGATAATTAACACAAATAGCATATTTATTATTTAATCAATACAAACTTAAAATAAACAACATGAAAACAAGATTAATTATTTTTTTAGCCTGCTGCCTTCTACCCTTAGGAGGCTGCGAAGATTCAAACAAAGCCTTGCCTGATGCTGTGAGGGCGGAACTGGTCAAAGATTTGGAATTTGGAATGTTTATATGCTGGTCTTTTAGCACTTTCTCTGGTGTAGAGTGGACTGGCGAACCTCATGAGCCTTCTTTTTTTCGTGCCACCAAATGCAATACCGATCAATGGGCAAAAACAGCAAAAGATGCTGGCATGAATTACATCTTATTCTTGACCAAACATCATGATGGCTTTTGCCTTTGGAACACCAAAACGACAGAGTTGAAAGTGACAAACGCTCCTTTAGAACGTGATGTGTTGAAAGACCTCAAAAAATCATGTGATAAGTATGGAATCAAACTCGCATTGTATTTTTCCGAAGGCGATTGGAATTGGCCTGAAGCTCAAAGAGGGAAAGGAATGAAGGGAGGAATCAATCCAGAAGTTAAAAAAGCCCAACTCAAAGAATTGCTGCAAGACTATGGCACAATTGAGTTTATTTGGTTTGACGCGGCCGTTGGCGATGGTGGCCTGTCGCATAAGGAAACAGTAGAATGGGTACACCAATTTCAGCCAAATACCTTCTGCGGCTTCAATGACCTGGAAGCTGCTGGGCGATTGAGCTTGCGAGAACGGGGCTCTCCCGGACCCTTGGGTGGCGATGGACTAACTTGGGTAGAAACCGCAGGGAAAAATGAGAAAGAATATACGGGCTATTTGGCTGCTGAGTTTACATATCCTTTGCTACCCGAACATAAAGGGGGTGCTCAGTGGTTTTATTCCTTACCAGTCCATGACACATTATGCGCTCCTGCCGAAAAAATATTCGCAGACTATCTTGGAGCTTTAAAGTATCGAAATATATTTTCTCTAAATATTGGCCCCGACTATCAAGGGAATATTCGCGAAATAGATGTATCTACATTACAAAAAGTTGGACAAATGATACAGGATCATCAAGCAAAATAATTATGCCTCCTCTCATCCCGCCGTATGTACTTACGGCGGGATTTGTCCTAACTTTGGAGATCTCTTTAAGTAGACACTTTTTTAAGTCGATAAAAAAATTGTTGTAATGAAAAATTGTTGTACTTTTGGAAAGTGGTTCTAAAAAATAAAAAAAATCGTAAAACTAAGGGGAAAGATGTACCAAGAGAGGGGACCACTATATACTTTCTTGCCTTTAATAACAAAGGCAATGTCGTATGATTTAATATAATATGTTATGAAATACTTAGGATTATGTGTCTTGGTGATGTGCTTACTTTTTCTTGGCTGCAGCAAGGAGAACGATGAGGTTGATGCTAGTAAAAATGAGAATTATTCTGTACATGGACATATCATAAAAGGTCCCTTTAGAGCAGGTAGTTCCGTCAAACTTGTCGAACTAGACAAGTCATTGAAACCTACGGGCAGAATCTTCGATGCTAACACAAACAACGAGGGTTTTTATGAACTCAAAGACCTGGTTTTGGCTTCGCCTTATGTACAAATATCGGCAGAAGGCTTTTTTTTTAATGAAAAAACCAATAAGAGGTCTGAGCACTCGCTCAAATTGAGTGGTCTTTTTGATCTTAAAAAAAACGACTTGGCAAACATAAATCTACTCACCCATTTGAAAGAAAGGAGGCTCTTGCATTTACTTACAAATGAAGGTGCGAATTTTAATGATGCCAGCAAACAAGCACAGAAAGAATTGTTAAGTTCTTTTGGCATACAAGAGGAAGTAAACTTATCCAATACCCTCAACCTGAGCGACGGAAATAAGTCGTCCGATATATTGTTTGCCATATCGGCAATACTACTTAATAATGAAGAATCTAAGCTTCCTGAAATTCTTCATCTATTATCTACTGAACTAGAAGCGAAAGGACAACTCAGTGAAGATGCTCTCAGTTTTATAAGGAGATCCAGTATGATTTATAATTCACTCGATTACAAAAATAATCTAATAAACCATTACCAATCCTTAGGAAAGTCCGTAGATATAGGTCCTTTCCACTTGTACATAGATTTAGATGGAAATGGCATTGTAGGCGATAGCGAGCCGCGTGAGCCGGATCTAGTAGAAGAACATTATTTTGCTAAAGAAGAACATTGTATCAAAGCTACAGAACAAGCTTTATTTGGCACCCTCCAATTTATGGGAGCAGCACATACATTTGAGGCTCTTTATTGCAAGTCTATTCCAGAACCTTCCGACCATAGATTAGCAGAAATCTATCAGCACACACTCAATGCTGACAATTTTATGTTACCATCTATATGGGCCTATTCATATAAATCAATTTATAGATTGAATACAATTATTAAGTACGCAAATCAATCTGATAAAGAAGAATTTAAGAAATACATACATGCGGCAAAGACATATAGAGCTTATATTTATATCAACATGATTAATTTGTGGGGAGACCTACCATTTATAAATGAGGATAACTACGATGATTTTTCGAACAGCAGAGCAAGAACTCCTCTGAATGAAATATTACCTGTTCTCATTTCAGACCTAAAAACTGCTGTTGAGTACTTACCCACAAATCAAACATCGCCAGTCGTATGTTCCAAACATCTTGGAAATTTCTTACTCGCAAAAATTGAGGTATATCAAAAAAACTATTCAAATGCTTTGTCACAACTCTCTGCTATGAGCCAATTGGGGAGTTTTGCTTTGGAAAGCACGACGAAAATATTTAATGAAAATAGTAAAGAACTTATTTTTGCTCTTACGCTTGGTGACTACCACAAAGAATCAAGTCAATATCTCTTTGATACCTACGTCAAAAAAGGCGATGTTGAACCTCTTGCCAGATATACCGAAGTTGTGTTGTTGGAAGCAGAAGCCAATTTAAGACTGGGCAGATACAATATAGTACAAGCCTCAATCAATCAGTTGAGAGAAAGAAGGGGAGAGCCTTTGCTAGAAAATCCATCGGACAAAGAGTTGGAAGCAGCTATTTTGGCGGAATATAAAGCCAGCATGCCAAAAGAGCAGGTCTATTTTGCAGCCCTCAAAAGGTTTGCTAAGGCAGAAGAGGTGCTATCAATTCCTGAATACCGCCTATTGCTACCAATTCCCTATAACGAACTCAATACTAATCCCGTGATGACACAAAATCCTGGTTATTAAATAATTTATTTTATGAGACAAACAACAATCATCCTTTGCTTGCTCCTAACAATAGGACAAGCGTGGGCACAAAAAAACAACAAAGACCTTTATTATCAAAATGAAGGGAAGTTCCGAATTGCGCAGTTTACGGACCTGCATTACATGCCCGAAAAACCAGAGGCTCAAGTGGTGATAGACAATTTGAACGAGGCATTGGATGCAGAAAAACCACAACTCGTAGTATTTACTGGCGATGTGGTAACCGCCAAAGATTCTAAAGACGCTTGGGACAAGGTGCTGGCCACCGTTGTTGAAAGAAAAATCCCTTGGGCTGTTGTATTCGGAAATCATGACGATGAGCAAAACTGGACACGCCAAGAAATAATGGACTACATAGCCAAAAAGCCCTATTGTATGGGGCAAGCTGGGCCCAAAGACGTTGCTGGATGTGGCAATTATATCCTTAAAGTAAAAAATCCCTCTGATAAAAAAACCAAAACCATACTCTATTTTATGGATTCGCAATCCTACTCCAAGATAGACAGCATAAAGGGCTATGGATGGTTCGATTTTAGCCAGATACAATGGTATAAAAAAACTAGCGCAAAGCTCACCAAAGAAAATAACAAACAGCCCTTGCCAGCTCTGGCCTTCTTTCATATACCCCTGTCCGAATATTCCATATTGGCAAGTAATGACTCCAATATACTGGGCACAAAAAAAGAAAAAGAATGCGCAGGAACCCTAAACTCTGGAATGTTTACGGCAATGAAAGAAGCCGGAGATGTGATAGGCACCTTTGTAGGGCACGACCACGACAATGATTATATCGGCGACTATTACGGCATAAAACTCGCCTACGGACGATTTTCGGGAAGCAAGGTCACCTACTTCAATCTAGGTCTCAATGGCTGTCGTATCATTGAGCTGGATGTGGCTAAGCCCAATTTTGAAACTTATATACGACTATACGGAGGCGAAAAAATAAATCAATACCCCAATCATTGACACCCAATTATAATATTAAATTATGAAAATAAGAATCTCCCTACTTCTGCTCCTATCATTTATAAGCCTTTCGAGTATTTATGCGGACGAAGGAAAAATAAAAAATATCATCCTAATGATTCCCGATGGCACCTCATTGTCGACAATATCTGCTGCCAGATGGCAGCAATGGTATAGCGACCCTTCCAATCCATCACTCAACATCGACCCATATATCTGCGGCACCGTATTAACATTCTCTTCCAATGCGCCCATTGGAGATTCTGCACCCACCACCTCTTGCTATATGACAGGCATTCCCAGTCGTGCAGGATATGTATCCACTTATCCCTTGGCAGATCCCCTCAATGATATTTACCCCACGAACCCCTCCTTGGCATACCAGCCCCTGATGACTATACTCGAGGCAGGACGCATTGAGAAAGGCATGTCGACGGGACTTGTCGCCACCTGCGAATTTACACATGCCACACCCGCCGATTGTGCGGCACACACTTATGACCGAGGTAGATATGATTGGATTTCAGAGCAAATGGTAAGCAACCAATTGGATGTAGTATTGGCTGGAGGAACAAGTATTTTGACTCAAAAACAAAGCGAGTACTTGCAAGCGAGGGATTATGGTGTTTTTAAAGACGACATCAATGGCTTTAGAAACTATACAGGCAATAAAATGTGGTCACTATTTGAAGCCCGCGACATGCCCTACGACCTCGATAGAGATCATGCTAAAATTCCATCAATAGCAGAGATGACAAAAAAAGCTATAGAAAAACTATCGACCAACCCCAATGGTTTTTTCTTGATGGTGGAAGGTAGTAAGATAGATTGGGCGGCTCACGACAACGATATAACTGGTATGCTTACCGACTTCTTGGCATTCGACAAGGCCTGTGGAGAGGCCATAGAATTTGCCAAAGAAAACAAGGAAACAATTGTATTGATACTCTCCGATCATGGCAACAGTGGCATGAGTATTGGATCGCACAAGAACCCATCGTATAGCAAGGCTACTAAAGACGATCTATTCAAGGCCGTAGCGGGATATAAAAAAACTGCCAAAGGGCTTTCAGAAATAGTAAAGGCTGCTCCACAAGAAGAGATGAAAGAGCTTTTATTGAAATATGCAAATATAAACCTCAGCGACAAAGAACTAGAAAGCCTAGTCCAAGACCACAAATTGGAAGATAGCGGCCCCCTAAGAAAAAACCTTACTGCGCTGATGAACAACAAAACAAATTATGGATTTACAACCAATGGACACACTGGCGAGGAGGTAATATTAGCTGCCTATCACCCCCACAACAAGGAGCCTAGGGGCTTTTTGCGCAATTTTGAAATAAACGCCTATATGGCAGATGCCTTAGGATTAAACAAGGAGCTTGATAATCTTACTCAGCATTATTTTCACAAGCATACTGCGGTTTTCGAGGGAATGCAATTTCAAGCCGTTGATTCAAAAGTAGCCAATGAACTGCCCTTTTTACGTGTTAAATATAAGAAAAACAACTTGGAACTTTATCCCAACAGCAATGTGTGCTTATTGAACAAGAAGTATATTGATCTGTCGTCGGTAGTAATTTATATGGATAAAAATGAAACTTTTTATCTACCTCTTGATCTTAGAGAAATGATGATGAGGTAGTAGGAAGAAACTGAGGATACTACCAGCCTCCTCTAGCGCCACCTCCTCCAGTAGATCCGCCGCCCCAAGATCCGCCGCCGCCTCTTCTGCCACCTCCACCGCCTCTATTGGAAGACGCTACTATACGAGGAATTATATACCTGTCCTTCTCAATAAAAGAGCAGTTTTTGCAGGCAAATACCTTTTCTCCCATGCCTGAGCTAAAGCTTGTGGCAGGACTTTTCATCATATTGCCTTGCAGGAAACGGGTCTTGGCATGGCATTTTTGGCATTCCGAATATTTCGACCTCCTGCTGTAGGGGAGTATCTTCTTGTTTCCACAAGCATCGCAAAGCCAAACATCATAATCTATAGACTTCACCCCCTCCTCGCTCTGCTGTGCTTTTGTAAGGAGGCTTAACTCTTCAGAGCCAGAGGTTTTGCGCATCTTTGCCTTGCAACTCGGGCAATCAATAGGAGAGTTTCGCATCTTTTTCTTTTTTGTAAAAAAGAAGATAGAGAAGAGCAACATCAATGCAGGAAAAATGATGCTCGCAATAACCACAGGGCCTTGCCATTTCTGCATAGAAAGATACTTAGCATAATTTGTCGTGGGCGACCTTAACAAGGACGAAATAGAATAGATAAAAAAGATAAATACCAGCAAACTGACAAATAGATAAATGCCAATAGTGCGGTTTCTATCAGCAGTTTTTTCGGTCGCCTCTTTAGCCATTATTTCTTCAACAGCAAGAGGATCCAACAAGTATTGGCAAACCTTGCTCATGCCAGCGACAATTCCTGCATCAAAATCGCCTGTTTTAAGCTCCGGAGAGATGTCGTTTCTTATAATTCGTGCCAAGAAAACATCTGGCAATACTCCCTCTAAGCCATAGCCTGTGCGGAAAATCATCTCACGCTGGTCATATACCAAGAGAAAAAGAAGCCCATTGTCGTTTCCTTTTTTTCCTAGCCCCCAGCTCTGAAATAGCTCAGTGCCAAAATCATCAATATCTTCGTTCCCTATAGAATTGAGCAGCACCACAGCTATTTCGGCACTACTAGAATCAGTCACAGCGGCAATCATCTGATTGATAGCCCGTTCGGCCTCCTTAGATATGATGCCATTGGGATTAGTCACAAAAACATTCGCATCCAGCAAATGCTCATTAGGAACACTTGCCACAGTGTATTTATCCTGAGAAAAAATAGGGCTACATAAAAGCAAAAAGAATAATATAAATCTCATGCGCATTTTTTTGTAATTATCTTGTTGTGATTAAGCATTTTTTAAAATTATAATGAGGGTAAATTCATTCCCGTAATTTTCTTGTATAGATCAAGGGCATATACGTCGGTCATTCCCGAAATATAATCTACAATAGAAAGAATCTTTGTATAATCGTCGCCAGATTTTATTTCATATTGATCAGGAATCCTTTCCATCAACAGCTTAGAATACGATTTCTCGGGAGAGTTCACTGCATCCAACAAGCAATCCAGCAGAAAGGTAATAATTCTATAGCCTGCCAGCTCCACGTCCAATACATCTTTTGACCTATAAATATTTGCACACGCCACCTTACCACATTCTTTATAGGCAAGTCGTGCTCTTTCTCCAATATCCTGTATGAGGCTACCACCAAAATTGCCCTCTAAAATTGCTTGCTCCTTGTCAAGAAACACATTGCAGCATTCGGCAATCAATAAGCCAATTACAGAAGAGCGCAGATAGGCAATTTTTTCGTTCACATCATCTACCATATCCATTATTTGCAGCATTCGCGGTCTCTTTTCAGGTGGAAAGAAATTCAAAAAAAGATCCATACAGTCTTTGGTAGATATCAATTTCAACTTGTAGGCATCTTCAATATCCATAACTTGGTAGCAAATATCGTCGGCAGCTTCTACCAAATATACCAGCGGATAGCGTGCAAATTTGAGGGGCTCTTCACTTAGGCATAGTATACCCAAATCCTCAGCAATTTGCTTAAAACCCTCTTCTTCGGAAGCAAAAAATCCAAACTTGCCCTTTGGACCCGACAAAAGTGAGGCGTAAGGATATTTGACAATAGATGCCAAGGTAGAATAAGTCATCGCAAAACCTCCCTTGCGGCGGCCCTTGAACTGGTGAGTCAATAGCCGCAAAGAGTTGGCATTGCCTTCAAAATGAGTGAAATCGGAAGACCTCAAATCCTTATCTTCCAAGCTCTTCATCAGTGCCATGCCATTACCTTCGGAAAAATAGGTGGCTATTGCATTTTCCCCAGAATGCCCAAAAGGAGGATTGCCCAAATCATGAGCCAAACAGGCTGCGGAAACGATGGCTCCCATTTCCAAAAAAGCAGAAGACTGCTCTTCGCCATGTAGTTTGTATAATGCTCGACCTACAATATCGCCCAAAGAGCGACCTACACAGGCAACTTCCAAGCTATGTGTGAGTCTATTATGAACAAAAATACTCCCTGGAAGAGGAAACACCTGCGTCTTGTTTTGTAGCCTCCTAAAAGGTGCAGAAAAAATTAATCTATCATAATCTCGCTGAAAATCAGTGCGCTCATGCCGTGTTTTGTCATGGTAAGCTTCCATGCCAAATCGCTTATCAGAAAGCAGCTTGTTCCATTCCATTGCCTGCATATCGTTCCTTATCCTTAAATGTATTTTTGACAAAAGTACGAATATTTTTTTGAAAACCTTTTTTTTATATACCTTTGTTGCTCTATAATTATTTTATACAGTACAATATTAAAAACAAACGTAAGAATTATGAAGCATTTTACTTTTTTTATATCTCTGTTTATTGTGGCCCTGTCTGTGGCCCTGTCTTCTTGTGATGCTCTTAATAGCAACACTATTAGAGAGCTTTATTATTTAGACAACCCTACTGACCACACTATTGTAATAAAACTAGACGAGAAGGAGTACTCCCTGGAACCTCAAACTTATGTGTCGTTCAAACTACCATCGGGATTGCATAAATTGACTTATGATGGGCAATCGATAAGTTTCAATACCTCCGACAAGGCACATGCAGGTATTTTGAATGCCACAGGCAGCTACTATTTTACAGAACTAATCGCGTATGTAGTTCAAGAAAAAGATAGAGACAATTATAGAGAGAGTCAAAACTATAGCAATGATTTTTTTATTCAACAAGGTAATAGCGATTGGAGTTATTTTCTCTATGAAACACCAGAGAATGTAATTACCACCAGAAATAGAAAAGAGGTGGGGCGTTTGGTGAGTAAAATATTTTCGGAGCAAGAATTTTTGACAGCCATTGGCGACCCCAATTACCTTGATGACGCTCCTCGAATGAGCCTCGATCAATACAAGCGTACATCAATCACAGTACCTGAGTTTGAAAATGAAGATTTGAATGTGATAGCAAATAATATAGCCGCCTTGTTGGAAGAATTTATCTCTGAACCTGATGGAGACAAGATGATAGAGAAAAGAAATCAAGTGATGCAAGCGAGTTCGGCGATAAGCGAAATACCATCGTATAAAATTTCGGCTGCCGACCGAGAGCCTCTTCACACTTTTAGTACTGAAACTTCAGCTATTCTGATGAAAAATGTGAGAATACAGTAGGTGTGACATGAGACAAAGATACAACATACCCGTTCTTCCTCTTGCCCTTGATCTTGAGACAAAGAAAGTTTTAATACAGCTTAATGCTGCCAACAGACAATTAGCTGAATTAAAAGGAGTTTCATTAACAATTCCTAATGAAAAAATATTGATCAACACTCTTACTCTTCAAGAGGCAAAAGATAGCTCTGCTGTTGAAAACATCGTTACCACACATGACGATTTGTATCGTGCAGGTGCAGATATAACTATGTCTGCTGCTACCAAAGAAGTACTCAATTACTCAAATGCCTTGAAGTATGGATTTGAATTAGTATGTAAAAATAAATTACTATCTAACTCAAACATTAAAGAGATACAACAAGAGCTGGAGCAAAATGATGCAGGGTTTAGGTCGGCTCCTGGAACAGCCTTAAAAAATCAACAAGGAGAAATTGTGTATACTCCCCCGCAAAACAAACAAAAAATAGAAGACTACATGTCTAATTTAGAGCTGTTTATCAACAATGATGAGATATCAGATATTGACCCCTTAATAAAAATGGCAATCATTCACCATCAATTTGAGAGCATACACCCATTTTATGATGGTAATGGTCGTACAGGACGCATCATAAACATACTTTATCTTGTAAACAAAGGGCTTTTAGATATTCCTATACTTTATTTAAGCAGATATATCACTCGCAACAAAGCTGAGTATTACCGTTTATTGCAAACTGTTCGCGATAGCAATGGAAGTGCTGAACTTTGGCAAGAATGGATCTGTTTTATATTGAAAGGGATTGAACAAACGGCACAACAGACAACAATTTTAGTGAAAGAAATCTCTCGACTAATGGCGGAGTATAAACAAAAAATGCGTCCAGAGTTTGGGAAGAGCTATAAACACGAATTGTTGAATAATTTATTCAACCATCCGTATACGAAAATTGAGTTTGTAATGCAAGATATAGGTGTCGGAAGAGTAACGGCCACAAAGTACTTAGATAAGCTGGTAGATATGAATCTATTGGAGAAATCTAAAGTAGGAAGAACTAATTATTACTTAAATATGGCTCTAATAAAGCTGTTTGTAAATTCAACCACAACTAATGCTATTGAAAAATTTGAAAGTGTCGAATCTGTAAATAACTAACATGACATGTATACGAAAAGGCGTTTTTGTATACATGTTAATATAATATGTATACAAAAACGCCTTTTCGTATACATATTTAAGGTCGAAGTATTTGTACACTGGTCCCATAAATGCAATCTGACTTTTAATAGCGACACTCCCCAAAAACGCCCTTTAGAAACAAGTATGGACTACATATATTTCATACACTTACTCACCTCACTCATTTATTTTAATCGTTTGATTAAAACAAATGAGTGAGACCTTTGTTTAATAAAAAATAATCAATACATTTGCAGTCTAAAATAAAGACTAAGGCAATGATTAAAGAGTCAAATACAGAAGAAAAAATTAAAAATGCAGCGCGTAAGTTATTCCAACAAAAGGGATACGCTGGCACCCGCACAAGAGATATCGCTGAAGCCGCAGGAATTAATCTGGCTCTTTTGAACTACTATTTTCGCAGCAAAGAAAGATTATTTCATCTCATAATGGAAGGCAGTCTCAAAGATCTTTTTGCTAGTATTCAAAGTATTATGAATGACCCCACGAGCAGTTTGTCTGAAAAAATTGACGACATTGTCAATTTTTATATCGACCTCTTACTTACCAATGCCAATATCCCTCTATTTGTATTGAGCGAAATACAAAACCAACCCGAAGTTATGTTCTCTCAGATTGGTTTACCCAAACAGTTTTTATCCCAAACCATCCTCTTTAAGCAAGTCAAAGAACAAATTAAATTAATAGGCAAAGAGGGCATAAACCCACTACATTTCTTAATCAACATATTATCTATGACCATTTTCCCTTTTATTGCCAAACCATTGATAAAGAGAGTGGTGCAAATCAATGATGAGGACTTCAAACTATTCATAGAAGAACGTCGCTTTCTACTCCCTCAGTTGATCAAAGCAATGCTTCAATTAAATAATTAAATATTTTACTTATGAAAACGCTAAGAAAAACAACGCTTAAAAAAAATATTTTTCTTGCTTTCTGCATAATGACCTTTTCTGTGTCTGTAGCACAAGTTAAGACCTTAACAATTGATTTGTGCCAGCAGAAGGCGAGGGATAATTTTCCTCTTATCAAGAAATTTGAATTGTTGGAAGCCTCTAAAGATTATACCTTATCCAATATATCAAAGGCCTATTTACCCCAAGTTTCTTTCAAAGCGCAAGCAACTTATCAGTCAGCAGTCACTGGATTACCCCTCAAAATACCGGGTATTGATGTACCAACTCTAAGCAAAGACCAATACAAGACTAGCTTAGATATGTCGCAATTGATTTGGAATGGAGGGCAAACCAGTGCACAAAGAAACATCAGCAAAGCAAGCAATGAGGTAGAGAAGCAGCGGCTTGAAGTGATTTTGTACAGTATTCGTGAGCAGGTAAATCAGCTTTATTTTGGCATTCTCTCAATAAGTGAGCAAACAAGGCAATTGGAAATAATAGCGTCAGATTTGTTGAGTAGTTTTAATACGGTAAATGCGCTTGTTGTTAGCGGAAATGCCATGTCTTCCGATAGGGATATGGTAAAAGTAGAAATGCTCAATATAGCACAAAAGCAAACCGAACTTCAGTCTATGAAAATAGCATACATCCAAATGCTTGCTGCAATGATTAATGAAAGCATTGCCTCGGACGATGCCTTTGAAAAACCTGCCGAAACTACCATCTCCCTAGATCAAAATATACTTCGCCCCGAATTGCAACTTTATGCAACACAAGGCAAACTCCTAAACACACAAAACAGTACTATTGAGTCCAAAAACATGCCGCAACTGGCACTCTTTGCCCAAGGGGGCTATGGCAAACCTGGCTTAAACATGCTTGCCAACGAATTTGACTTCTTCGCAATAGCTGGACTCCGAATGTCGTGGAATTTTGGAAACCTATACTCAAAGAAAAATGATAAGAGCCTGATAAAGAACAATCAACACATATTGAACTTAGAAGAGGAGACTTTCAGATACAAGACCAACTTAAAAGTGCTGCAAGCACAAAATGAGGTTTTTGCAAACAAAAAGCTGCTCAGCCAAGACGATGAAATTATAACATTGCGCAGCAATATCAAGCAAGCTGCCCAAAGCAAACACCGCAATGGAATTTATACTACAAATGACCTTATAAAGGATATTAATGCCGAAAGCCAGGCCAAGCAAACGAAGGCCTTACACGAAATAAATTACCTGATGAGCATCTATCAGCACAATTTTATTGTCGGAAAATAAAATTAGAATTAATGTAAAAGTAATCTAAATAATATGAAACAGATATTAATATTTTTGATTTGCGCAAGCATCCTTGGCTCTTGCAAAAACAAGCAGTTTGAATCCTATGCCTCTGGCACATTTGAAGCTACCGAAGTGATAGTGTCGGCAGAGAGCGCAGGTAAGATAGAGGCATTCAAAATCACTGAGGGGGATTTGTTGGCTGAAAATCAAGAAGTGGGCTACATTGATAGCACACAACTGTATCTCAAAAAACGCCAACTCATACAAACAAAGCACTCCATAGACGTGCGCCTACCCAATGTAAACCTACAAATAGCGGCTACCAAGGAGCAACTGGAAAAAGCCTTATTGGAGAAAAAACGTATAGCACAATTACTCAAGGAAAATGCCGCTACACAAAAACAAATGGACGACATAAATTCGCAGGTCAAAGTCTTGGAAAGTAGCTTGTTGGCAATGCAAAGTTCGCTGTCTATTTCTGTAAATAGCATCAATGCTGAGAGTGCAAACATAGATATACAGATTGCTCAAATGGAAGACCAACTTGCCAAATGTAGGATAGTAAACCCAATTGAGGGGCGGGTATTGTCGAAATATGCCCAAGAGAAAGAAATGGCAGTTGCGGGACGAGCCCTATATAAGATAGCCGACACCCAGCACCTATTTCTTAGAGCCTATCTAGTTTCTATCCAGTTGGACAAGTTGAAACTTGGGCAGGAGGTAGAAGTTTTTATTCAACATGCCGATGCTGAGCCCAAAATACATGCTGGAAAAATAGCCTGGATCTCTGACAAGGCAGAATTTACCCCCAAAACAATACAGACAAAGGATGAGCGACAAAACCTAGTATATGCAATCAAAGTGGCAGTTGAAAACACTGAGGGGCTCATCAAGATAGGGATGTATGGCGACCTTAAAATACCCTAATTATGAATGCAATAAGCGTACGCAAAATAGCAAAGACCTATGCAGGAAAGCCCCCTATCCTAGCCCTTAAGGATATATCTTTTGATGTAAAAAAAGGGGAATTATTCGGACTCATAGGTCCCGATGGATCAGGAAAAACAAGCCTTTTCCGTATTCTCACTACCGTACTCCTCGCCGATGCAGGGACAGCCCAAGTGGAAGGGCTAGATGTGGTAAAGGATTTTAAGAAAATACGCACAATGGTAGGTTATATGCCTGGCAAATTTTCTCTTTATCAAGACCTTAGCGTAGAGGAAAACCTGACGTTTTTTGCCAATGTTTTTAATACCAGCATAGAGGAAAACTACCATCTTATAAAAGATATTTATGTGCAGATAGCTCCTTTCAAAGATAGAAAAGCGGGTAAGCTCTCTGGAGGAATGAAGCAAAAACTGGCTCTTTGCTGTGCATTGATACACAAACCCAAGGTATTGTTTCTTGACGAACCCACAACGGGAGTAGACCCTGTGTCGAGAAGTGAATTTTGGGAAATGCTTAAAAAACTTAAGCCTGAAGGTATCACCATCCTTGTCTCTACGCCCTACATGGATGAGGCTGTGCTCTGTGATCGCATTGCAATGATGCAGGAGGGCAAGATATTGTCTATCGACACTCCCCAATTGATTGTTGCGCAATACGACAAACCTCTATATGCCATAAAAGCCTCCAATAACTACCTACTCTTACAAACTCTCCGACAAGACCCCTTGGTAGATTCTTGCTACATGTTTGGCGAATTCCTACACCTCAGACCCAAAGGGGACATAGCATTGCTCATGAAAGGGCTCAATGCCAGCTGCTCACAAATAGAACCTAGTATTGAGGATTGTTTTATTGAATTAATGAAATTGTCGTAAGTCGTAAGCTTATGGAATCTACACCCCAAGAATCTAAGCTGGCGGCACCAAGAACCGAACCCGAAAGTTGAACTAATATACCCAATCAATAATCAAATTATTCATTAATCATTATCCATTATTCAATTAATATGAACATTGTAATACAAACAGAAAACCTGAGCAAATATTTTGGCGATTTCCTTGCCGTCGACAATATTTCTTTTGAAGTTGCCAAGGGCGAGATATTTGGATTTCTTGGAGCCAATGGAGCAGGCAAAACAACAGCCATGCGCATGCTTTGTGGACTGCTCTCGCCAAGTTCAGGCAAGGGTATAGTTGCAGGATTTGATATTTCCAAACAGGCAAATGATGTAAAAAAAAATATTGGATATATGAGCCAGAAGTTCTCTCTGTACGAAGACCTTACAGTCAAAGAAAACCTGCGGCTCTTTGGTGGAATTTACGCAATGAGAGTCAAGGACATACAATCAAAGACCCTGAAAGTATGTAAGGATCTCGATCTCAACTACGCCAAGGATCTTTTGGTAGGATCACTGCCCTTGGGAGTGAAACAAAAACTATCGTTTGCTACCGCCATATTTCACCACCCGCAAATAGTATTTCTCGACGAGCCAACTGGTGGTGTAGACCCTGTGGCAAGGCGCAAATTTTGGGAAATGATATACCAGGCATCCCAACAAGGCATCACGGCCTTTGTTACAACACATTATATGGACGAGGCCGAATACTGCCAAAGGGTATCTATCATGGTAGATGGTAGAATAGAGGCCTTAGACACTCCCAATAATTTACGAAAAGCTT
Source organism: Bacteroidales bacterium (assembly GCA_003851245.1). Taxonomy (GTDB): domain Bacteria; phylum Bacteroidota; class Bacteroidia; order Bacteroidales; family Azobacteroidaceae; genus BHEP01. Next base: position 18,133 of record BHEP01000009.1, read on the forward strand.
TAGACGCTCAAAATATGGACGAGGTATTCCATGCCCTTGCCCGCAAAGCCCAAAGATCATGAAGCAATTTGTAAGTTTTATAAAAAAAGAATTTCTACATATACTTAGAGACCCTCGCACATTGATGATCCTAATGGCAATGCCACTGGTGCAGCTCATTATATTTGGATACGCCATTACCACGGAAATTAACAATAGCCCCATGGCTGTGCTCGATGAAAATAAAGGTGTAGAATCGCTGGCGCTGATTGAGCAATTTAGCAAGAGCACTTATTTCAATTTGGTGAGTACTCCCAATAATATTGCAGAAACTGAGGAAGCTTTTCAGAGGGGACAAATAAAACTCGCCCTTATCATTACGCCCTCATTTGGCAATGATTTTCTAAATGGAAATATACCTCAAGTACAAGTCCTCTGTGATGCTACCGAGCCTAACGAAGCAAATACTGTAAGCAAGTATGCGCAACAAATCATTATGCAATACCAGACAAGAGTGCATAATAATATAGAAATGCCATTTATGATACATACCAATATAAGGATGCTCTACAATCCGCAGCTCAAGGGAGCCTACAATTTCGTGCCTGGCATCATGGGGCTTATCCTCATGCTGATTTGCGCCATGATGACCTCCATTTCCATTGTTAGAGAAAAAGAGCAGGGAACGATGGAAGTACTATTAGTTTCACCGATAAAGCCAATATTTATCATATTTTCAAAAGCCATTCCATATTTTGTAATAGCCTTGGCCGATGTGATTGGCATACTTTTGCTCTCATATTTCTTGTTGGACGTGCCTATTGTGGGAAGTATTGTAAGCATACTTTTTTTGAGTATCCTCTTTATCATCTCAGCCTTGGCATTGGGAATGCTTATATCCTCAGTAACGAGCAGCCAACAGGCGGCAATGCTGATTTCTGGCGTGGGCCTGATGCTACCCACAATGATGCTTTCGGGACTTATTTTTCCCATAGAAAATATGCCCCTGCCCTTGCAAGTTATTTCCAATATCATTCCTGCCAAATGGTTTATTATAGCCATCAAAGATGTAATGATAAAGGGACTTCCTCTGTTTGCAATATGGGAAGAATGCCTAATATTGGCCGCTATGTCCATAGTGTTGCTTACGGCGAGTCTCAAACGTTTTAAAAACAGACTATAGGCAATTATCACTTCCCACTTATAACCCATCACTCACCACTTATGACTTATGACTTTAAAATATTTATTACAAAAAGAGTTTCTGCAAATATCCAGAGACAAGACCATTCTAAAGATGATTGTTGCACTGCCTGTTATACAATTGCTTATATTGCCATGGGCTGCTACTTTTGAGCAGCACAATATTGCGCTGAGTGTTGTAGACAGAGACCACAGCACTTATTCGCAGGTGCTAATTCAGAAAATAGTTTCTTCGGGCTTCTTTTTGTTGACCGATTATTCCAATTCCTACGATAAAGCAATACAATCTATAGAGCGCAACGAGTCGGATCTTTTACTGGAAATCCCCCCTGAGTTCGAGAATAATTTCGTGCGCGAACAAAAAACTGACCTTATGATTTCGGTAAATGCCGTCAATGGGCAAAAAGCAGGTTTGGGCTCATCCTATCTTGCCCAAATCATTGGAGAATACAACAAAGACATTGTTATAAATCATTCGCCCGAAGCAATAACAACATTCAAAAATATAGAGTCCGATTTTTATTTCAAGTATAACCAAGAAATGAACTACCTCAATTATATGGTGCCAGGAGTACTCGTAATGCTACTCACACTGGTTGGCGGAATGCTTTCGGCGCTCAATATTGTTAAGGAAAAAGAGATAGGAACCATAGAGCAAATAAATGTCACTCCCGTATCCAAGGGCACCTTCATTTTGGCAAAGCTTATCCCCTTTTGGGTAATTGGTCTATTTATTCTTAGCATAGGCATGCTTATTGCCTGGATTATCTATGGACTTGTTCCGGCAGGAAGTTTTTTTACCATCTATCTCTTTGCCTTTGTTTATCTTGTAGCTTTTTCGGGCTTGGGCCTCCTCATTTCCACCTATTCCAACACACAGCAGCAAGCCATGTTTGTGGCATACTTCCTTCTCATCATCTTCTTTCTCCTAAGTGGCCTATTCACTCCCATAAGCAGCATGCCCAATTGGGTGCAAATAGTAACGCGCTTCAACCCTGTGCGATATTTTATAGAAGTTATTCGCCTAGTATATATGAAAGGAGCCAGTTTGACATATATACTCCCCCAACTGGGGTGCATACTTGCTTTTGCAGTAGTATTTAATACTTGGGCCATCGTAAATTATAAAAAAACAAGTTAAGGGCTCACTAATTTTATGTACATTTGCAGCCTGATAAGGTTTATAATATGAAGATAGAACTTCCTAGCAATTTTGATATGAAGCAGGCGCGCAAGTACATCCTCTCCTTGAGGCTGCATCCTCGTGGCGTTTCGTTTACGCTGCATTCCGTGCAAGAAGCAAACGATATGTTTTATCATCAGATTGAAAATACTACTAACGAGGATACGCTAAGTCATTTCAAGGAGTTTTTCTTTGCAAATGAATTTCTTATACAAAATTTCTTTAGGGTGAATGTAATAAATTATAGCCCGCAGTTCACATTCGTACCCTCGGCCATATTTGAAGAAAAAGACAAGGCAGAGTATTTCAACTTCAATTTTTCGGAATCTGCCGATACATTGCTTAGCCAGCAAATAGAAAACAATGGCATATCTCTAATACACAACATATCGTCCAGATGGCATGAGTTTGTACTACGCTCATTTTCTGAGCCAAAGTTTGTCCACCATATGGCATCGCTGATGAATTATTTTCATGGAAGAGAAAAAATGGGACACCTACACAAACTCGTTATCAACCTCAATGAAGACGGAATGGATGTGCTATGCTATGCTAGGGGTAAATTTGTATTGGGTAAGCATTTTGTATGTTCCCACAGCAGTGACATGCTCTACTACGCTCTCTTTATATGGAAACAACTCAAGCTCGATCAATTGGCAGATATGATATGGCTTGGAGGTATTCATCCGGAGAAGGAAATTCTCATCGCCGAGCTTCAAAAATATGTACAGCATGTGTATCCTCTATTTCCTCCTGAAGAAAATAAAGATGCTGCTGCCACAACACAAAACATTCCACTAGAACTAATAACACTATCATTATGCGAATTGTAGGAGGTATTCATAGAAGTCGCCGCTTCTCACCACCCAAAAACTTCAAGGCTAGACCGACAACGGATTTTGCCAAGGAAAATATTTTTAACGTCCTCAACAACCTCATAGAGCTTGAGGATGCCGAAGGCTTAGACCTATTCGCGGGAACGGGAAGCCTGGGTTTTGAGATGATTTCGCGGGGCTGCTCCAAGGTAATTGCCATAGAAAAAGAGCCCATTAATTACAATTTCATAAATACCGTAAAAGAAAAACTCAAGGCCGAAGGTATGCTTGTACTCAAGGCCGATGCTTTTAAGTACATAGATTCCTGCCCCCACAAATTTGACCTTATCTTTGCCGACCCTCCCTTTGAACTCAAAGAATTAGACGCAATTCCTGCCCTGATACTCTCTAAAGAGCTCCTAAAGCCAGGGGGTATTTTTGTGATGGAGCATCCTGCAAACTACGATTTCTCGCATTTACCTCTGTTTGATCACAAAAGAGAATATGGAGCTGTCAATTTTAGTGTCTTTATTGCCCAAGAGTCATAGCGAAGCTTTTGGAGAGCAGGGCAGAGATAGTCAATTATACATATCAGATGTTCTGAAAAGTTTTTTTAACCAATCAACGAATGATTGGCACTCAGGACTTTCTGTGTCTAAGATTTTTTTTGTAATACTCAAACCCATAGGAGTTCCTGGATCTTCTTGCCATGCCAGCCAAGTAGCAATAAGGGCTTTGGATCGGTGAACAGCTTTATATCTATCTAAGCCCTTGGCCTCAATATCAATCAATATAGCTTCGGCAATTGGAAATAAGGCATCATTTTTAGGTGCTAAAAAATAAATAAAGTCTTCAAGCATTCCTTTTGCTTCATTATTAGGCATAATCCAAACGCCAACTCTTTTATTGTTGGATTCCAATATAAGTCCCTCTTTGGGGAGCGTCTTAGGAATATCAAAGTTGATAGATTCCAAAATAACTTTGATAGATTCCCAACGAGCTACCACATCTACATCGGCATCAATAAGTATACCAATTGTATTTATGCCTGATTGTTTAAAGCGAACAGAGATTTCCTCTTTTAGTTTATCAATTCCGCCAGTATCAATAATATTGAAAGTTTCAGGAATGCCACATTTTTTACACAAAGCCAACACAACATGTTTATCATCATTCCCTTCAACCAATAATTTCTTATTGAATATTTCTACCTTTCTTTTCCCTTTACTCATCACCTTATTTCTATATTCTGAGCATTTGCAATATCTAATTCGTGGGCACTAAATTCGGTTTCTAGTATTTGCCCATTCACATTGTCTAAGCGAATTAGTTTTCCGCTGATGGTATTGTTTTCTTCATTCAATACGCTTTCAAAACTCGCAATACAGTCGTTGCTATGCGTGCTTGCAAACACCTGTATGTCTAAGTCTTTGGCTAATTTGAATATCACTTTCCACAATTTTTCTTGAACGCTGTAGTGCAAACCATTTTCAAACTCATCAATCAGCAAATAGCCTTTATCGCAATTCACTAGTGCCAAAATAATTGTGAGTATCCTATTGATTCCATCGCCCATGCTACTTAAAGGCAGTACTTTTTGTGTATTTGAGAGCTTAATTACTGCGGTTCTCTCTCTTAAGCTTGTGCCAATGAAGGCAATTCTTTCAGTCAAAGGCTCTATTATTTTTAGTGCCTCAACAACGTATTGCTCTTTCTCGCTGAGTGCTATATTATCAAATAGAGTACCATTGATTTCTCTGTCTATGTTTCGAGTGCCGATAAGCTGATGCTGGTCGATAGGTAAATTTAAAGATGAGTAAGATGATATGTAAGATGATAATGGTCGATTGCAAGGCTGTAAAGCAGATGAATTATTACTAGAAACAGAAAATCCTATAAGGTGATCTTCTGAATTTTCGGAGTCTTCCAAAATGACTCTTTTTAAATATCGAGTCGTACTATTGTTAAGCGTAGCATCAGTATCCATTTTGTCTTGATATTTTACAAACTGGAGATAAACATTCTCATCGGTATTGCCTTCTGCATTTATTTTACCAATACAAATACCCTCTTCTTTGCTGAAACGAGCAATCCTATTTGAAAATAAAGATGACAATGATTGAACACTAGACTCTTCAATAGAAGTTAGATTCTCCCCCTCGTTTCTTCGAGAGTATTCGCCCCTTTGCTCCAATAAGCCAAATATATTTGCCAAGCTACCTCGAGTTGCATAAATAGATATTGCCTCAAGGATGGTCGATTTGCCAGTATTATTCTTGCCTGCAATTAGATTTACCTGACACAAAGACTGAATTTTTAATTCCTCTAAGTTGCGGTAATTTTTTATGTAAAGAGAGTCCAACATTATTTATTGTTTTAAGAATGTAGCCACAAATATACACCAAATTTGGGTAAGGAAGCATGTATTTACAAACAAAAAAGGCGCAATCACAATGTGATTACGCCTTTTTTGAATTGTATCGTTAAAAAAGGATTATATTTTCCCTTCCAACTTATCTTTCAATGCTGCAAGACCTTCAATATCGCCCAGTGTGGTTTTCTCCATCACAGGATTGCTATTGTTGCTAACTTCAGAAGCATTTGCACCTTCTTTCTTAGGAGCAGTAGATTTTCTTACAGATTTTTTCTCGCCCGATTCATTATTTTCTTTTCTAGCTTCAGCTCTTTGTTCATCTTCAAAGATGCGGCTATGCGAAAGAATAATTCTCTTAGAGTCTTTGTTAAATTCTATCACCTTAAATTGAAGTTTTTCGTCTACTTGCGCAGAAGATCCGTCTTCTTTTACGAGGTGCTTAGGAGTTGCAAATCCTTCTACACCATAGGTGAGAGAGATTACCGCGCCCTTGTCAAGCAATTCTACAATTGTACCTTCGTGGATAGAACCTACTGTAAATATTGTCTCGAACACTTCCCATGGATTTTCTTCCAATTGTTTGTGTCCTAAGCTCAAGCGACGATTTTCTTTGTCAATCTCCAATACCTGAACTTCAATATCAGCACCTATAGAAGTAAATTCGCTAGGATGTTTGATTTTCTTTGTCCAAGAAAGATCGGAAATATGAATAAGTCCCTCTACGCCTTCTTCAATTTCTACAAACACACCGAAGTTGGTAAAATTACGCACCTTGGCAGTATGCTGACTTCCCAAAGCATAACGAGCTTCTACATTTTCCCATGGATCAGTTTTCAATTGCTTGATTCCCAAGGACATTTTTCTTTCTTCGCGGTCGAGAGTCAATACGATTGCTTCGATCTGATCGTTTACCTTCATGAAGTCTTGTGCGCTTCTAAGGTGCTGTGTCCAGCTCATTTCAGAAACGTGGATTAATCCTTCTACTCCTTGCGCTATTTCGATAAATGCACCGTAATCGGCCATCACCACAACACGTCCTTTTACCTTATCACCAACCTTAAGTTCAGTGTCAAGAGCATCCCATGGATGAGGAGTCAATTGTTTTAGACCTAGGGCAATACGTTTTTTCTCATCATCAAAATCAAGGATTACAACATTGATTTTTTCATCAAGCTGCACCACTTCTTCTGGATGAGATACGCGACCCCAAGAAAGATCGGTAATATGTATCAATCCATCTACGCCGCCAAGGTCAATAAACACTCCATAAGAGGTAATGTTTTTAACAACTCCTTCAAGAACTTGTCCTTTTTCGAGTTTGGCGATGATGTCTTTCTTTTGTTGCTCAAGCTCGGCTTCAATAAGAGCCTTGTGTGAAACAACCACATTCTTAAATTCTTGGTTGATCTTAACAACCTTGAATTCCATTGTTTTATCAACAAATACGTCGTAATCTCTGATGGGCTTAACATCAATTTGCGAACCTGGCAAGAAGGCTTCAATACCGAATACATCGACAATCATACCGCCTTTGGTTCTGCATTTCACATAGCCCTTAATAATTTCGTTGTTTTCAAGAGCTGCATTGACACGATCCCAAGAGCGTGTGGCGCGAGCTTTCTTGTGAGAAAGGATCAACTGTCCTTTTTTGTCTTCTTGGCTTTCGATGTAAACCTCTACCTCGTCGCCTACTTTCAAATCAGGATCGTATCTAAATTCGTTCATCGAAACGATACCTTCTGATTTGTAGCCTATGTTTATCACAACTTCTCTCTTGTTCATAGAAGTTACACGGCCCATTACTACTTCTTTGTCATTGATTTGACTCAAAGACTTGTCGTAGGTTTCAATTAATTCTGCTTTGCTTTCCTCGCTTAGCACTTCTCCTTTTTCATAGGAATCCCAATCAAAGACCTCTAGCGGCATTACTTTTTTAAGTTCTTCACTCATGTTTGTTAATACTTTTTTTAATTAATAAGTTAGACATTATATTATATCGATAAAACGAGCACAAAGATAAGGCTTATTTTCTGAACATCAATAGGTTTAGGGGAAATAAGCAATATAATACAAAAAAATAAGCCCTAATTATATTATAATTAGAGCTTATCTGTTGTCCCACCAGGATTCGAACCTAGACAGGCAGTACCAAAAACTACAGTGCTACCATTACACCATGGGACAATCATTGTGCTTTTATTCAAAAGCGATGCAAAGATACGTCATTTTTTTTACATTCCAAATTTTCAAGGCTAAATTGTTTGAACAAGGCAAAATTATTTGAAAATAAGTAGAAAATAGTTCTTTTTTCCCTTTTGAATGTAAATATATTTATCGTTCAGCAGACTCGAGGCATCAATAATTGTATCGAAGGCCTCCAGCTTTTCTTTGTTTATACCAACGCCTCCACTGGCTGTCATTTTTTTCATCTCCGCTTTCGATGGAAAAATATTTGTTTTTTCAGCAAGCAGATCCAAGGCCTTGATACCTCCTTCTAATTCTTTTTTAGAAATTTCAAATCGCGGAAGTCCATCAAATATTGCCAAGAGAGTTTCTTCATCCAACTTTTTTAGAGCTTCGGACGTTGCATTTCCAAACAATATACCCGAGGCCTCAAGTGCTGCTTGATAGTCCTCTTCAGAATGCACCATACAGGTCACTTCCTGTGCCAACCTTTTTTGTATAGGTCGCAAATGTGGTGCTGCTGCTTGCTCCTCAAGCAAAGCTTGTATCTCGTCCTGCCCTAGAGAGGTGAATATCTTGATGTATTTTTCGGCATCGGCATCACTCACATTCAGCCAAAATTGATAGAATTTGTAAGGGCTGGTGTATCGTCTGTCTAACCAAACGTTGCCCGATTCTGTTTTTCCAAATTTTCCGCCATCGGCTTTGGTTATAAGTGGACAAACAAGTCCGTAGGCCTCGCCCGAAACGGAACGGCGAATAAGATCGGTGCCGGTGGTGATATTTCCCCATTGGTCAGAACCTCCCATTTGCAACTTACAATCGTAATTTTTATACAAATGTAAAAAGTCGTAGCCCTGAAGCAACTGGTATGAAAATTCTGTGAAGGACATGCCTACATTAGATTCTGAACTTAAACGCTTTTTTACTGAGTCTTTCGACATCATATAATTTACCGTTATATGCTTGCCTACATCTCTAATAAAATTGAGGAAGGAATAGTTTTTCATCCACTCATAATTATTCACTAACTGAGCAGCCTTGGGATTGTTGGCATCGAAATCAAGAAATTTTTCCAACTGTTTTTGTATGCCTTCTTGATTTTTTTTTAGGGTGTCTTCATCAAGCAAATTGCGCTCTTGAGATTTTAAAGATGGATCGCCAATCATACCCGTAGCCCCTCCTATAAGTGCAATTGGCCGATGACCAGCTCTTTGAAAATGCCTCAACATCATTACGCCCACAAGATGCCCAATGTGCAGGGAGTCGGCTGTAGGGTCTATGCCCACATAGGCCGAACTTGCCCCTTTTAGTAAATGTTCTTCGGTACCAGGCATAATATCGTGGATCATACCTCGCCATCTGAGTTCTTCTACAAAATTCATTTTATTTAATTAAAATTTATTGCAAAGATAAAGCTCTTTACTTTAGCAATCAAATAAATTTTAAAAGATTTGCTGATTATGGTACGGGGTCAAATCCCTTTCCTCCCCAGGGATGACATCGCACAATTCTTTTTAAGGCCAAGCACCATCCCCTAAAAGCTCCATGTTTTTTTATCGCCAAAAGTGCATATTCGGAGCAGGTGGGCGAAAACCTGCAACTTGGAGGTTTCATTGGCGATATACAATATCTATAAAATTGAATGGGGAAAAGAACTATATATTGGAGTGTCTTTTTCAAAATGGATATTTATGGGTGTTTTTCTGCCAACAACATAAATGCTTTGAGTATGCCTTTTTGAATCTCATAAAAATTCCTTGGCTTGTCGTCGACGTACAAAAGAGCTATGCTCAAATGCCTTCCCGCATCCGAAAGGTGCTGACAAATAGAGACCTTATTGAGTCGGTAAGCCTCTTTTGACAGTCGCTTTAGGCTGTTTCTGTCACAAGCTTTCTTAAATTTTCTTTTAGGAACACTTATCAATACCGACAAAGCACCCTCTGCCTGATCTTCATTGCTCATATAAACAACACGAAAGGGGAAAGCAAAAAAAGATTGACCATTAGCAAATAAATGATCAATCTCTTTTTTGCTGCAAATTCTTTCGCTCTTATTGAACGTGAACGGCATTTTCTATCTTTTCATGCTCATGAACCACATGATGTTTCTTAAAATAATTTTCTAATGCAGCCGCCATTGACGATGCTTCTTTATTTGGTGCTTCTATATCCAATCGAAGTCCGGCATCCTTTACAGCTTTAGCTGTGGAAGCCCCAAAACATCCAATTTTTATATTATTTTGCTGAAATTCAGGGAAATTCTTTTTTAAAGAAGAAATACCTGCAGGAGAGAAGAAAACAAGCATGTCGTAATCAAACTCTGGATCGGAAGAAAAATCGGTGCTTACAGTCTTATACATAACCGCCTTGCTATACTGCACTTTCTTATCTTCCAATAAGATAATCAGATTTTCTTTGTGAATATCTGATACTGGCACTATATAATTTTCCTTGTTGTGCTTACAAATTGGAGTCATCAAATCCTCTATCTTACCTGTAGCAGAAAAAAATATTTTCCGTTTCCTATAAATAATATATTTCTGCAAATAGACTGCAATAGCCTCTGTAACACAGAAATATTTCATAGATTCTGAAATTTGAACCCGCATTTCCTCGCATAAACGAAAGAAATGATCAATAGATGTTTTTGCTGTAAAAATAACAGCAGTATAATCTAAAATATTGACCCTTTGAGCCCTAAACTCTTTAGCGCCAACGCCATCAATTTTAATAAATGGACGAAAATCTATCGTCACACCAAACTTCTCCGCAATATCAAAATAGGGAGACTTTTCTGTTTCTGGTTTGGGTTGAGACACCAAAACTTTCTTTATACTCAAAGTCATAAAGTAATTTTTTCCACTATGTTAAACATAAAAATCATAGTTCTGTAAAATAAATACAGAGGTATAATTTCTTGGGTGCAAAGGTACAACAATAAATGGAGTATAAGGCGTTTGTCTGGAAAAAATATTCCTTGAAGTTTATTAAACATTAAAATTAGCACAAAAAAGAAATAAAAAAGCCCTAAATAAAGAATGTAGACGTAAGGTAGGTTCAGAGATAAAAATAATAAGGCTATTGGCAAGAATACTAGCCCTGAAACAATTGTATACGACAGGTACGTATCTATCCACAGTGCTGTAGAAAGTTTGGAAAAGAAAACATAGCCTAATATTTTATAGCTTATCAATTTTAAAAAGATGAATGCTAGAATAAGTATTGTAAATATGCCACAAATGAGCAGTATTGTTTCTGCTGAATCTATCTTTGTTTCTGCAAATCCACAAATGAATTGGAAAGATAAAATAGAAAATATGAAGGACGACACTAGAGTAAATGCAAATTTTGACGGTATTTTTTGAAGAGAAGTATCAGAAAAACTCTCGCTTCTAGCATTGAAATAAAGCAAGGACTTGAATACCTCTGCCAACATAAGTTTTTTGCTCCTCACAAGCAATGAGAGAAATAAAAAACTTAAAAGAACAAGCAAAACCAATAGATCTTGATTTCCCCTATGCGGCGAAATCAATTCTTCCTTTCTCAAATCGCAAGGATCGGGAAGCAAGCTGGCAGACTCCACAAAATTTAGCTGTTGGGGAGTCAAGCTATAAATAGGAAGAGCTGAAATGGTATCCGCAGATATTATCTCAGGGTAAATAAAAGTATTTTGGGGCATAAAAAATTATCTTTCAGAAAAAGAAAGCACAAAATTACAAACAATTTATCATATTATATGCCTTTTACCCCATGAGCTTGCAGTCAATTGGCCTAAGTGTAAGAATATTTTATTACTTTTGTGCCATAAATACAAAATATTATTAAGATGTCAGAAAAATTTTCAAAGAATCTACCCTATAAGGTAGCGGATATGAGTTTGGCCGAATTTGGCCGTAAGGAGATAGAAATCTCTGAGCACGAAATGCCTGGATTGATGTCCTTACGCAAGAAATATGGAAAAGAGAAACCATTAAAAGGTGCTAGAGTTACAGGATCTTTGCACATGACCATACAAACAGCTGTACTTATTGAAACTTTGGTAGAGCTGGGAGCCGATGTACGATGGGCTAGCTGCAATATTTTTTCTACCCAAGACCATGCTGCGGCGGCTATTGCTGCTGCGGGAGTTCCCGTGTTTGCCTGGAAAGGCGAATCTTTGGAGGAATATTGGTGGTGTACGGATATGGCACTGCGCTTTCCCGAAGGAAAGGGGCCAAACCTCATTGTTGATGATGGAGGCGATGCTTCCTTGCTCATTCACTGGGGATTTAAGGCAGAAAAAGATGCTAAATTTATAGACCGTAAGGGAGGAAACCACGAAGAGCAGGTTATATTAGACACTCTCAACAGCCTTCTTAAGGAAGACTCACAAAGATGGACTCGCACGGTAGCCGAATTGAAGGGTATCTCTGAAGAAACAACGACAGGCGTTCACCGCCTCTATCAAATGATGGAAGCTGGCGACCTGCTGGTGCCTGCTATCAACGTGAATGATTCGGTAACAAAATCCAAATTCGACAATCTCTATGGATGCCGCGAATCCTTGGCAGACGGCATAAAAAGAGCTACCGATGTGATGATTGCTGGGAAAGTGGTGGTCGTATTAGGATACGGAGACGTAGGAAAAGGCTGTGCCCGATCTATGAGTTCGTATGGCGCAAGGGTTATTGTGACCGAAATTGATCCTATATGTGCACTGCAAGCTGCTATGGAAGGCTATGAGGTGACAACAATGGAAAAGGCTGTCAAGGAAGGCAATATCTTTGTAACCACTACTGGCAACAAAGACGTGATTCGCATAGAGCACCTTTCGCAAATGAAAGATCAGGCAATAGTTTGTAATATTGGACACTTTGACAACGAGATACAGGTTGAAAAATTAGTCAATTTCGCTGGCATCAAGCACCTCAACATCAAGCCTCAAGTAGACAAATATACATTCCCCGCAGGAAATTCTATTTTCCTATTGGCAGATGGCAGATTGGTCAATCTGGGATGTGCCACCGGACACCCTTCTTTTGTAATGAGCAATTCCTTTACCAACCAAACTTTGGCGCAGCTGGATCTTTGGCTCAACAAATATGAAGTTGGCGTATACCGTCTTCCCAAATACTTGGATGAAGAAGTGGCAAGGCTACACCTCGCAAACATTGGCGTTGAATTGACAAGGCTGAGTCCTGAGCAGGCTGCATACCTTGGCGTGAAAGCTGAAGGCCCCTACAAGCCAGAGCATTACAGATACTAAGACAAGGCATATAATCTACAAATTGTGAATGATGAGAATAGCAATATTATCTCCTTTTTATCCCTACAGAGGAGGCATATCACAGTTTAGTGCCATGCTATATACAGCTTTGGGAGCGAACAACGAAGTAAAAGCGTTTTCGTTCTCAAAGCTTTATCCCGATTTCCTATTTCCCGGCAAAACGCAGTACGTAGAAGCCAGCGATAATGCCATTACTATAAATACCACAAGAAGCCTCAACAGCATAAACCCAATATCATATATCACTACCGCCAAGCAGATTGAAGCATTCAAGCCCGATGTGCTTATTATATGCTATTGGATGTCTTTCTTTAGTCCCGCCTATGCCTCTATAGCATCAATATTGAGGGGCAAAACAAAAATTATCTCTCTTATACACAATGCTATTCCCCACGAACCAAGGTTTTTTGATAAAGCACTTGCCAAATTATTTTTTTCAAAATGTGATGGCTGCATCGTAATGAGTGAGACTGTTAGAGACGACCTCCTTTCTCTCAGCCCTAAGGCTAAATTCTTAATGAAACCGCATCCCCTATACGATCATTTTGGAGAAAGGGGAGATAAAAATGAGTCCCTACTAAAATTGGGATTAGATACCAGCATCGACCGAAAAACCCTCTTGTTTTTTGGCCTTATCAGAGATTATAAGGGCCTCGACCTGCTTATTGATGCCATGGGGATATTGGATGCCTCCTTTCAATTGCTTATTGCTGGCGAAAGCTACGGAAGTTTTGAGAAGTATGAAAGGCAAATAAATAAGTCTGCTGCCAAAGATAGGATTATGGTTTTAAACCAGTATATAGACGACAGTCTTGTGCCTTATCTTTTTTCTGCCGCCGATGTGCTGGTTCTTCCCTACAAATCGGCAACTCAAAGCGGCGTGATCCCCGTAGCCTATCATTTTGAAGTCCCCATTCTTGCAACAGATGTGGGAGATCTCAGAAATACAATAGAGAAGCCCCATACTGGTCTTGTGTGTCGGGCAAATGCCGAAAGCATAGCACAAGGATTGAACTGTATTTTTGAAATTGGCAAAGAGAAATTTGTGGAGAATATTGTGCTTGAAAAGCAAAACCTCTCTTGGCATATCTTTGCCCAAGAGATTGAAAGTTTTGCAGGGGAAATGCAAACAATACAAAAAAAAGCATCAAACTAAAACAGACTGTGATGAGCTCTTATTACAATCGCCTTTCTCTACCCTTATTCTTGCATCTACGGCAATAATACCTTTACTGGTAGCAAGCAAAGGATTGATGTCCATTTCTTTGATTTCGGAGGCAAATCGCAAAAGAGCAGACAGTCTAACCACAATATCGGCAAACTGATACTCATCTATACCTGCCTGCCCCCTAGCTCCTTCAAATATCTTATAGCCTCGCAGCGAGCGAATCATAGAAAGTGCCTCTTCCTTGCCCAAGGGAGCCAAGCCCGAGGCCACATCTTTCAATACTTCTACAAAAATTCCTCCCAAACCACAAAGAACGATATGCCCAAAATTTTCTTCATATTTTGAACCTATAAAAAGCTCAGTGCCCTTAAGCATTGGCTGAATCATCACTGCTGTAACAGCATCTAAGCACATAAGTCGCTTAAACTCCACCGCCAAAGACTCTTCGGAACTGATATTTAACACCACTCCTCCAATATCTGATTTGTGAATAGGCCCCACACATTTGGCTACCACAGGATAGCCTGCCTGAGCAGCAAAAGCTGCAATCTCAGCCCATTGGCTGGACGTAATTTCTTCCACAACTTTCACCCCTGCGGCTTGTAGCAATTCTTGTACAATGGAGGGTTCAAGATATCCATCCGAGGGAATGGCATCGATGATACGGCGTATTTTGGGAACATCAACTCCCCACAGCTCCAGATTGCTTGCCGAAGGCATAGGTGTTTGAATAATTTTTGTCATTGCATTTGCCAAACCTGCCTCGTCACTAAAATTGACATGCCCTTTCTTTATAAATACATCTGTTTCCTCATAAGCCGTTATTATGGAAGGCAATATAGGAAAAATGGGCTTTTTGCAAGTCAAGGTTTTTTGATGCAAGACCTCGTAAGTTTCATACACTCGAGTGAGTCCGGGGCTTCCAAAAATAACGGCTATGCCATCAATTTCTTCAAACTTAGATTCACAATATTCTATTGCCAAGCCTAGATGCTCGGGCCCTCCTGTTCCCAAAATATCTATGGGATTGCTCACCGCAGAACCTGGCAAAAGTTGTTTTTTCAAATCTTGTGCCTCGGGCATATCCGATAGCTTGGGAATGGCAAAACCCCCTTTGGAGAGAACATCGGTAAGGATTACTGCAGGGCCACCAGCATGGGTAACAATTGCAATATTTTTTCCCTTCAGAGGAGGTAGTGTGAATACTGCTCCCACTGTAGCCAGCTCTTCGCGGCTAAAACACCGCACCACACCAGCCTTACGAAATAGGGCTTCAACGGCCAAATCGGGATTTGCCATCGCCCCTGTATGTGAAGATGCAGCCCTACTGCCCGACTCTGAACTTCCCGATTTGATGGCAGCAATCTTGCAGCCCTTCCTAATGAGTGAGGTGGTATGATAGAGTAGCTTATCTGGATTTTTTATGTCCTCTATATAAAGCAACTTGATATTTGAACTTGTTTCATGCACATAGTTGCTGTCCATATATTCAAGAACGGTTTCCACAGAAATTTGTGCCGCATTGCCCACAGACCAAACGGAGTTGAAACGCAGACCCATGCGCATGGCTGACTCTATGATAAAAAGAGCCGTCCCCCCCGAACTAGAAATAATGTCTACTCCCTTGGGGTCGAGCTCAGGAATGGGGAGGGTAAAGAGGCTATGATGGAAACGGTTGAGCAAGCCTATGCAATTGGGTCCTATCAAACTGGCTCCAGCCTCATTGATAACCGACACTATTTGTTTTTCGAGGGCAGCACCTGCCTCAGTTTCCTCACCAAAACCCGCTGTAAACATGATAAAAGCTTTTACGCCTTTTTGTTGCGCCAAAATAGTGATGGTTTCTAAACACAAGGACGCAGGAATGGCAATAATGGCCATATCGGTAGCAGGAATATCCAGCACATTTTTGTAGGATTTCAAAGCCTGAACCTCATCTTCCTTGGGATTTACCACATACAATTCTCCCTGAAACTCACCCTTAATCAAATTTCGTACACAATTGCCTCCGGGCTTGGAAGTGTTGTTAGATCCTCCAATCACAACTATGCTCTTGGGTTGTATTAATGCTTGATTTATCATAAATTTTAACTGAATTTACATGTATATTTGAACGGATTGGCTCCCTTATTAAAGCAAAGATAGTAAATTTATCCATCTGAAAAAATATTGTTTACTGACCTATTATGTCCGCAACCTATAATTTGCATTAGCAAGTTGAACTCAAGCAACTATTCTTTGATGCAACGTATCAAAAATCCATGAGCTCTATAACTATAGGGGTATACCAAAGCCGACCCATTGGCAAAGGCGAGGTGGTAGGGGTTGGCAGTAATGTCAAGATCGCTAGCCCAATACGAACCATTGCTTGTTTGGTTGGATAAAACTCCGAGTTCGTTTCTATGCCCTCCTGCAGGTAAAAATATCGCATTTCCTGGCTGACCTAAGGTGGCAGCATCGGCTTCATCTTGGGAGTCAGCAAACCAGGTTCCAGGATAAGTATACTCTCCGTCTTCTCTCCATCGTGTCCCTGGACTATTGGCAAGCTCCCTTAGCTCATTGCTAGTGGGCACTCTCCATCCGCTAGGGCAGGGATCTTTGGCTACCTCCCATCGTATGCCCGATGATTCTTGACTATCCCAATTTTGAACGAAGCCAGAAGTGGGCCAGCCTTCATTTTTGTTCCATTGGTAAAAGCGCCCCAGATTGTCTGGAGATTCTGCAAAGTTTAAGGGCATTTCTACATTTGAAATAGCCCAAGTTCCACTCGTCTGATTGCTTTCGGCTTCTTGCGATATAGAAATCAAAATATGCAGTTTATTTGCAACTGCGAGCACATAAACTCTTCGATAATTTTCTCCCGCAGGATTTAAGGAGAGAGCGCTTATATCTATGCTTGTTTGGTCTGGGGAAATTTCAGCTTTAAATGTTCCATCATTGATGTTTGTTGCTGGAGGTCCGGTAGGTTCTCCATAATTATTGGCCCATTGGATGGTATAATTAGCAACATCGGTATCTACGAGTATGTCTTGTGTAGATCCTGCTTCTGCAGCCAGCAGCACCACTCTACTTGAGGTTCCGAAATAGTTTTCATTATCAAAATTCATCATCAATATATAGTCTTCCCATACTATTTGTTGGGCTTCTATCGCTGATGATGGGCTGTTGGCAGCTTCTTCTGGACTTGCCTTACCAGATTCACTTATTTTGGATACATTAAAAATATATTTATGGTTGCGCAAAACCTGCCCAAAGGGATGTCCCTGAATGCCAGGATTAAAATCAATACGGTAGAAAGTTGTGGCAAAACTTCCTTGATACCGACCGCCAATAATAATACATACAGCATCTGTTGTTTGTTCTGCTTCTGCAGGCGCAACAGACTCTGGAATGTATAAAGAAATTGTTTTCTCAGAAAAAAGTTCGAGAGAAAAGCCATTAATCTTAGAGGCTCCAATAGGCACACTAGGCTCACTTACGGCGGGCACTTCGGAGGCATTGTTTGGAATGATCTGACTGGAATTTGACATTCTAAAGACTTGTACGCTTTCAAATTGAAAATTGAAAATATTTTCTAAATTAATATCAACTCGGGCAGCAAATCGCAGGAACTTGATGCCTTGTATATCATTTACGGCATTTGCAGATAGCCCTTGTGGCATGGAATAAGAGGCCCACATTCCTAAAAGATCAGGATTATTTCCTATAGAAAAGACTTGTATTAGCCTAGCCTTAATTGCAGTTTCACTGTCTCCAACATTGAGTTCTAAATTTGAGAGAGCGTCTGAAAAATTGGCTATAATATGTAGATCAATTTTTTTGGAAGAACTTCTCAATTTGAGAGTAAAACTTGTATTCTCTCCTATTGATTGGATGTTTTTTGCAACAAGGGTGTAGGCGTAGGCCCCATCTTCAAAGATGATAGCCTGCACTTCTTCTATCAAATTTTCGTCGACGATTTGCGTCTTTTTCAATTTTATCTGATTGAGGCTAGTTTTTGGGGGCTTACTTTTCGCTGTTTGCGCACCTACTTGCACATCAACATACTCCGTATTTATGTCTTCTGTGTTTTCTGAAAAATTTTCCTCTACACAAGAAAATAAGACTATGGAGATTATGGAGAGGCTTGAAAGTATCTTTATTACACAACTTTTAGAAATTCTCATTGGTCAGTTTGTATTATTTTGATAAGAATTTTTATTCGTTTTGCATTTATCAAAACATAGGCTTCCCGTATTCCACTTCCTGAGGGCTTGGCTGTAAGAGCAACGATATGTAAATTTCTTTGGGATTCTTCAACTCTGAAGATGCCATTGTCTAAACTGATTGAGGGAAGACTTGTAGGGCTTCCATCTGCTCTTGCCCATTGTATGCTACAATCACTCAGAAATATGTTGGAAGATACAAGAATAGAGGCTTCAGAACCTATTGTATCAGAAAGAGTTGCTGTTCGAGAGGATACTCTAAAATAATATTCTCCATCAAAATCAAGTTCATTTTCGAGTTCTATCCAATCGGCTATAGATGCCTGAATGTCGATTGACTGATTGTTTGCAGCCTCTTCTGGACTTGGCCATCCAACGTTTTCAACTTTGCTGATATTGAAAGTATATTGGTGGTTTCTTAGAATTTTTCCGAGAGGGAAAGCAGGATCATTGGTTTCGACATCCAAGCGATAGTAGGAAGGCTCAGATCCTCCTTTGTATAGTCCTCCAACAATTATACAACAGGCTTTTTTAATTTTGTCACTTGCGGGAGGTGCATCTGTTTCTGGCAAATACAATTGGGCCACAGACGATATTTGCGATATGCTTATGGCCTCTGTATTTATAGTTTGCATACTTGTTAAAGGTATGCTCGTTTCTTCTACAAACAGAGGTTCTTTGTATGTATTGGGTATAATTTGACTCATACTATTTGCTCGAAAGGCCTGAATACTTACCAGTGTAAAATCGTTTACTACGTCTTCAGCGATGACATCTATTCGTGCTTTTGAGCGCAGTGTTTTTATAGGAATGATGGTGCTATGTAAAATGGTAGATGTGCCATTGTTTAGCAGAAGCTCTCCCCACATGGGAAACTCTGTACTTCTACCTTGAGTTCCAAATTCTTGTGTGATTTTACTTTTCACTTCAGTCTCACTTTCTCCTACCCTTGGTAGATTATTGGCAATGGCTAGATCTGCATTCGCAAGCACATATATTTTTACAGGCTTGGCTTCTATCTGCAAAACTACTTCAAAATTCGTTTTGTGGGTTTCTATTTCTGTAATCGCTGTTGCTATTGCCTTATACTGGTATTTATATTCGTTTCCATCGTGGACAAAAATCAGAGCTTGGGCCTGTTTTATTTTACTTTCATTTTCTGTTTGTTTGGATTGCAGTGCATTGGATAGAAAATGAACACGTACGACCTCTTTTTCCAGGGGTATTGGATCATCTTTTTTTTTGCAACAAGTAAAAAAAAAGATGATAGTAAGGATATAATATATGCAATTTTTTACCATTCCACCCACTCATAATAATCATCCCAACTAGTGACAATTACATTTATGCCTAGTATGCCATCCTCTTTTGTGAGATCTATTAAGATATTTGTTGTAGCACCAGCTTGTGGCACTATTTCGCTGGCTTCATTGGTTTTATCTACTAAAACAATTAATTCAGTTCCTTTATACAGAGCTATACTATTTTTATTCCCTTTGGAAGGAGGAAAAATACGGAAAGCATCAGGAGTTTGAAATAGGCTTTTGTCAGAATTAAAAACTCCATATTGCCTGTATTTTATTGAATCTCCTACTGATTCTCCATCAAAGGAATAGGCATCTTCCTTGCAGCCGTCAATGATAAAGTAATAATCGTTGGCTTGGGTAAGTCCTTTTACAGCAATTCTTATTTTTGCTGTTTTCCTTTTAAGACTTACTGCAACCTCTGTTGCGCTTCCTGGGGAACTAATAATATTTTTGGCATAAAATAAATCATCTGGATTAATTGCATATCCCTCATTATCTCGTTTCAATTTAATCGAAGCGTCTTGCATAAAACTCTCAGCTTGTTTTAGAATCAAATCTTGGCTGCCATTTAGATTACTCCATGTGATAAGCCATATATTACTGGTTTTATTGTATGTTAAGCGAATTGCACTGTCTTTTTTAATGCTTTCAGAGGAGATGGATAATTTGTCTCGATATAAATAATCTTGATCAAACACAAATAGATTAACGTCGCCAGCGTCTCCGTCTGTGGTAATATTTTCTCCCCAAAAATTGAGTACACTTATATGAAGGAGGTAGTCGGTTTTGCTGTCAAAAAAATCTTCTTGACAGCAGGCAGATACAAATAGAGTTATCCAAAGTACTGCAACAAACCTCCTCCTTTTTTTTACCACTCTAGATTTTGGGTAAGAACAACAGCCCAATCTTCTGGAGTAACTGTTACCTGCAATGTTGCCTTGTCTAAGGGAACTTCGGGGTCGGGAGAGCCTGATCCAGGTCTTTTGATGACAACATTGATTGTATGTTGGGTGTTGGGTTTGATGTATTCACCATCTCCTGTTTCGTCGTCATTGATGCGAAATGGAAAGTATGAAAGTGTTCCATCGTAGATTCCTTCTAGGGTAATGATGGTTGCCTTATCTCGTGGTCCTGCATTTGAAAATACGTAGAAGTACCTATCGGCATGGTCGGCCAATGAGATGGATTCTGAAAGATAGTTTCTAACATTGGGAGCTGTTACGGCTGTTCCTTCAATACCTCCGTAGAATGGTTCTTGTGCGGTAAAGCCTGGAATTCCAATAAGTGACATTGACATTGCTCTGGTAATATGAACCCTCTGTAGCGTAAATACCCCATTGTGTCCTTGCTCAGGATCAAGGGTGATGTCTCCCAATTTAATTTTGGCAACAACTCTTTTTAAAGTAATATCAATAGTGTTTAATGCGGGAGAAGGGCTTAAAGAGATGGCTGATTGACCACTCATAGTGAGACCATTACTAAGGTCAACCTGATCATCTAGGTTGATATAACTCCCCTCGTCTGCAAATTTCATGTACTCGTCTTTGATAGAAAATACAGGAAAGGAGGCTGGGGCATTTGCAACTATAATAATTACTTTATAGCCCACAGTAAGATCGCTAATTGTTTGTGTAAAACTAGGATTAGAACTAAACTCTTGCACTTTTTCTAACTGTTCATTGTCATCGAATACGTAAACTTTGTATCTTTGAATCTCGTTTTCTTCTACCTGTGTTGGGCTACCAGTCAACTTTGGCCTGTCGGAACCTACAATTCTGATGGTAAGAGCTGCGCTCTCCTTCCCTGTGAGAGGGGGGGTAGTTTGGTTTTCGTCCTCACTGCTGCAAGCTGACAACAAAAATGTAGCCAAGCAAGTCATTAAAAAAAAGTTTTTCATATTTTTGTAAATTAAATTGACAACTTGTAGATTCATATCACATACTTTTATAATCTTATTGAACAATAGTGCTCAAACTTAAGTATTATATTTTATATCTACAAATTTAATAAGCAAATATTTTATTTTATTTTTCAGAAATGATACTTTATCGATCCAAAGCAAGTTATTATTGATAATCTATTTAGGTATGAAAAACTTGCTTTCCCTAGAAGTTTATTATTTCGTGGTATTTTTTTATTTTTCTTGAATTATAAGCATCACAAATGTAGAGAAAAAAAACTTACCTTTGCAGCCATTAGAATAAAATAATAGAGATATGAGTAAAGCATTTAAGAGAACTTTGATTACTTCGGCACTGCCCTATGCCAATGGGCCCGTGCATATTGGACATCTGGCTGGCGTATATATTCCTGCCGATATTTATGCTCGTTACCTGCGACTCAAGGGCGAAGAGGTTCTTTTTATTGGAGGATCGGACGAGCATGGCGTGCCTATTGCGCTCAAAGCTAAGGCTGAGGGAATTACGCCACAAGAAGTAGTTGATAAGTTTCATTATATCATCAAGAAATCTTTTGAGGAATTTGGCATTACTTTCGATATTTATTCTCGTACCACCTCTCCCACCCACCATAAGACAGCCTCGGAGTTTTTCAAAAAATTGTATGACAAGGGCGAATTTTTGGAGAAAACTTCTGAGCAATACTACGACCCTACAGCCAAGCAATTTTTGGCGGACAGATATATCACAGGAAAATGCCCGCATTGTGCCAACCTAAATGCTTATGGCGATCAGTGCGAGAGCTGTGGCACTTCTCTTAGTCCACTAGACCTGATTGATCCCAAATCGGCAATTAGTGGAAGTGTGCCTGTTTTGAAAGAAACCAAACATTGGTATTTACCCCTCGACAAACATGAGCCTTGGCTAAAACAATGGATTTTGGAAGAGCATAAAGAATGGAAGCCCAATGTATACGGACAGTGCAAATCGTGGCTAGATATGGGCTTGCAGCCCCGGGCAGTAAGCCGCGACTTAGAGTGGGGCGTACCCGTCCCCATTGAGGGAGCCCAAGGCAAGGTGCTCTATGTCTGGTTTGATGCACCAATAGGCTATATATCCAATACCATAGAGCATTCACCCAATGATTGGGAAAAATGGTGGAAAGACGAGGCATCAAAGATTGTTTGTTTTATTGGAAAAGACAATATCGTTTTTCATTGCATTGTTTTTCCCTCAATGCTTAAGGCCGAGGGCTCGTATACCCTCCCAGAAAATGTGCCGGCCAACGAATTTCTAAACCTCGAAGGCGACAAGATTTCTACCTCCCGCAATTGGGCTGTATGGCTACACGAATATTTGGAAGAGTTTCCCGACAAACAAGATGTACTCCGCTATGTGCTAACAGCCAATGCCCCAGAAACCAAGGACAATGATTTCACCTGGAAAGATTTTCAAGCACGCAACAACAATGAGCTGGTTGCCATATTAGGCAATTTTGTAAATCGCGCAATGGTATTGACGCACAAATATTTCGAGGGGAAAGTTCCCGCCTGCACTACACTTAATGATTACGACAAACAAACCCTACAAGAAGTAGCAAATGTAAAGTTAAACCTCGAAAAGCAACTCAATCAATACCGCTTTAGAGAGGCATTGAAAGAAGCCATGAGCTTGGCACGCATAGGAAACAAGTATTTGGCAGATACAGAGCCTTGGAAACTGGCAAAAACTGATATGGAAAGGACGGCTACGGTAATGAATATAAGCCTACAAATCACAGCCAATTTAGCCATAGCTTTTGAGCCTTTTCTTCCGTTTTCATCGACAAAAATCAAGCAATTACTCAACAAACAGCAGGGCTTGCAATGGGCAAACTTGGGAGCTCCCTACTTGCTTGAGGTAGGACACTGCATCAACGAGCCAGTGCTTTTGTTTGAGAAAATTGAGGATGAAACAATAGCTACACAAGTACAAAAATTGCAAGATAAAAAAGAGGCCAACGCGGCGCTAAGCCACCAAACGACTCCGCAAAAACCAAATATAGCTTTCGACGATTTTAGTAAGCTCGACATTAGGGTAGGCAAGGTTATAGACTGTCAAAAAGTGCCCAAGGCAGACAAACTCCTTCAATTCAAAATTGATGACGGAGTGGGTGAGCGTACCATTGTTTCGGGAATTGCTGAGCACTATGCTCCAGCAGATATGATAGGCAGAAACGTATGTTTTGTTGCCAACCTCGAAGCTCGCAAGCTCCGAGGAATAGAATCGCAAGGAATGATATTGTCGGCAGAAGATGCTGATGGAAAACTAGTTCTTATTGAGCCAATATCGGAAGTGAAAGCAGGATCGCAAGTCATATAGTTAGCATGGTGGCAAACTGCAATTAAAACCTGAAATCTACACCAGCACCAAAAATTTTATTGGTGCGGGAAAAAATTTCTGTGCCTTGCAGGGGAGTTTCCGCATACTTTGCCGTTACTTTTGTCCAATTGTCGTAGTTGGTAAAGAAATATGCCAAATTAATGCGCACTCTTGGCGAAACATTGACAGCTCCCCCAAAACCCAAGGAATATGAGTCGAGGGCATAGCTCAAATCTGCTTGGTAAGCATCCTTAACTCCCTGTCGGGTTATTTGCCCGCCCCCACTGATAAGAAACATGTCGTTGATTTGCCATTCAATACCAGCAAGATACTCATTGGTACCTCCGTTAATATGCTTTTGCTTGTCCTTATCCATATTGGCATTGGAATCAAAAAAACGGTGATAACCTGCAGATAATCTCACATTTTTTATAATATCGTACTGGGCTCCAATGGTGAAAAGAGCAGGTATATCATGGGGCGTGTTTACTCCATCCTTAAAACTTCCAGTGTCATCGACCTTTGTTTTGTTGGCAATATCCAAACTCGACCTAAATTCATACTTTATTCCTACATTTAGCTTTTCCCAATTGAAGTTAAACCCTACAATGGGGGTCACACCCCAGCCCGATTGCTTGCTATCCAAGTACTTATCCTTGGTGCTGGCCGACTGCAGCAAAAGTGCATCCTTATCTTCTTGGGGCAAGCCTGGCATCTGCGCCAATTGAGCAAAATAATCACTCGCCGACACCATACTGCCATTTCCAAAACCCGGAATATTGGATGTGGGATTGGTCTTAATATTTCTAATATGCCCCTCATACCCATTATTTACAATATTCATTCGAAATCCACCATACACAGAAAACATAGAATTAATGGCATAAGAGCCTCCCATCTGAGCACCATAAATCATTGAAGAACCTTCCATATAACTATCTACAGAATACTTGTCGGCGGTGAGTGTAGAGCCAGGATTCATTTGCCCCAGTTTGAGTCCCAAATTATTTATCCCCATAGGAAGCATTGAGATAGGAGCCTCGAAAGAAGGCAATCCACGGTTGAAAGTCGCCTTTCCTCCCCCACCACTGATGGCAATATTTCCAGACAATACCCACGATCCTTTTTTGTAGGCCGCTTGAATACTAGGAACAATAGGAGCCGTAGCTTCCCCTTTAAATTCCTTGCTTGCGAGGCCACCAAAACCCACGAAAGGGGCAAATTCGGTACTTATAGTACGCGTCTGCGACACACTCTGATTGGTAAATCCAAAATGAAAACCCTCAAAAGGAAGTTTTACCAAACCTGCAGGATTGGTGTATGCTGCATCAATTTCTATAGATGCTCCGCGTGCAGGATTTCGCAAAAAATGTATACTTTGGTTGGTGTTTGTGAGGATGCCCCCTGCAAAAATTGTCCCTGCACAGCAGAGACTTAATACTGGTAAAAGAATTTTTTTTATCATTGTAATTTTATAATATAAGCCAAAATGGTTTTAGAATGAAACTTTAATTCTGACAAAAGTACTCATTTTACTCCGAAAAACGATATTTATTGTTTTTCTTGTTTTTTTGAACAATGCTTAGTATCTTTATATGATATATCAATTTCTAGATCATGATAAACGACTACTTCTCAGAACAAATAAAGCGTAATTTCCCTCACGAACCCACTTCTGAGCAAGAAGAGTGCATCTTGAAACTTAGCGCATTTCTTTTCGACACAAAAAACGAGAGCCTTTTTGTATTGAAGGGCTATGCCGGCACTGGCAAGTCGTCGCTGCTTGGAGCTGTCGTAAAAACGATGACCGAGCTGCAACAGAAATCGGTGCTCCTAGCCCCTACAGGTCGTGCCGCCAAGGTTTTCGCCTCTTATTCCGGTCAAAACGCATTCACCATACACAAGAAAATATACCGCCAAAAAGCTTTTTCAAACGAGCAATCGGGCTTCGCTCCTGCTGACAACTTACATACCAATACACTTTTTATTGTAGATGAGGCATCGATGATTTCTAATGATGGCTTTGATTCGCATTCTTTTGGCTCGGGTCGCCTACTCGACGACTTGATACATTATGTCTATTCGGGCGAAGGATGCCGCCTGCTACTGATGGGCGATTCTGCCCAGCTCCCTCCCGTATCCCAATCCAATAGTCCCGCTCTGGAGATTGATATGCTCCAAAGCTACGGAATGAATATCCACAGCATGGTATTGACACAGGTTGTTAGACAAGCGGCAATTTCTGGCATTCTACAAAATGCAACACAGCTACGCATGTCTCTTCTAAAAAATAAGGTGCTCACCTTCCCCCAATTGATTACAAAAAACCTTGCCGATGTGAAAGTTGTGAGAGGCGATGAGCTTATAGAGTGCATAGAAGATGCATACTCAAGAGATGGGATAGAAGAAACCATCATCATAACCCGATCCAACAAGCAGGCAAATATTTTTAATAATGGCATTCGCAACCGCATCTTAGATAGGGAGGAAGAATTGAGTGCTGGCGACTTACTGATGGTGGCCAAGAACAATTATTTTTGGGGCAAATCAAATGAAAAAAAAAGAGACAATACACAAACAAATGAGGCTGGAATAGATTTTATTGCCAATGGGGATGTTGTAGAAGTCCAAAAGGTGCGGAAAACTCAAGAGATCTATGGCTTCCGTTTTTGTGATGTATGCCTGCGCTTTCCCGACTACGACTTGGAAATGGAGGCTAAAATACTGCTCGAAACCCTCCAGTCGGAAAGCCCAGCCTTATCTAAGGAGATGAACGACAAACTCTTTTACACCATCTTGGAAGATTATGCCGATATTGGCGTGCAAAGAGAACGTATGAGAAAAATGAAAGCCGACCCATACTACAATGTTTTACAAGTAAAATATGCCTATGCCATCACTTGCCACAAGGCGCAAGGTGGACAATGGAAAAATGTATTCTTAGATTTGTCGTACGTGCCCAAGGAATATTTAGGTGTCGATTTCTATCGATGGCTCTATACCGCCTTCACTAGGGCTACAGAACGCATATTTTTAATCAATCCCGCAAAAGAAATGATTGAAAATTAGATTTGTGTGTTTAATTATTCCCAAAAATAATTACTTTTGTAAAATAAGTTTGTACAATTACAAAATAATTGATTATAAAATGTCTTTCAAAAAAGAAATACAAGCACTGCTAGAAGAAATTCATGACTTAGAAAATGAATTTAGAAAAGTTAAAGACTTAGAGACTTTGCCTCTCTCATTTTTTAGTGAGGTCTGCGATTCTTTAAAAATACTGACCTCCGGATTTCAGGATATTGAGAAAATGCAAACCGAACGCATGCAATTTCAGATGGAGCATCACAAAATAGCTTTTGCAGAACTGGCAAACACCATGCGCGATATTTTTGAGCAAAAAATGCTTGTGCCTAAAAAAAATGCTGAGAAAAATATTGAAAAAGAATCCGCATTTGAAACTAGCACAGAGTTTTTGAGTGCAAAAGCCCCACTAAAGCAAAAAAATACGGAAGATAAAATTGAGCAAAAAGAACACGCTTTTGTAGGAAAGGCAAACCTTTCAAACTCTTTCTTGGGCGACAGAATACAGAAACAACTATCTGTAGACCTAACAAAAAGTATAAGTGTCAATGATAAATTTCGTTTTCGGCGCGATCTATTTGGAGGAAAGGCAGAACAACTGAACAGTGCCCTGCTATCTCTAAATACTTTTAAAACCATGGAGGAAGCTCTAAAGTTCTTGAATGAAAATTATTCCTGGGATCAAAATAATGAAACGCTCATTGCTTTCAAAGATTTGTTGGAGAAACGATTTATTTAAAATGCTATGAGCAAGCTATATATAGTACCTACTCCTGTAGGAAATCTTGAAGATATGACTTTTAGAGCCATACGAATATTAAAAGAGGTGGATCTAATACTGGCAGAAGATACACGGACTAGCGGTATTTTGCTAAAACATTTTGAGATAAGCAACAAAATGCTGTCGCATCATAAATTCAACGAGCATAAAAGCATCGATTCAATAACCGACCGCATTGCCGCAGGCGAACAAATGGCCCTGATATCAGATGCAGGCACTCCAGGCATATCTGACCCCGGATTTTTGATCGTAAGAGCTTGCGTATCAAAGGGTATAGCTGTAGAATGCCTTCCAGGAGCTACGGCCTTTGTTCCCGCCTTGGTTAATTCTGGATTGCCGATAGACAGGTTCTGTTTTGAAGGATTTTTACCCCTCAAAAAAGGTAAACAAACTCGCCTAAAAGAACTCGCTATCGAGACTCGCTCTATAGTTATCTACGAAGCTCCTTTCAGATTAGTAAAAACCCTACAACTTCTTATAGAGTTCTTTGGAGAAGAAAGAGAAACTTCTATAAGCAGAGAAGTATCGAAATATTACGAGCAAACAGTCAGAGGAAGTCTAGCGCAAGTCATAGCACATTTCAAAACCCATGAGCCTAGGGGGGAATTTGTGATTGTGGTGGCTGGACTTAGCAAAGAAAATAGAAAAACTATCAATATTGATAGATAACAATAAATAAAAACCAAAGTTCATGAAAAAATTAATACTCTTGTCTGCCCTTTTTTTCCTTTTTATGGTTTCTTGTGGCAAAAACTCCGCCGAATACAAAGACTTGCAAGTAAAAACCGACTCCTTGGTCTATGCCAACTCCAAGGCTTCGGCTCAACTTAATGAGATGCTTTCGCTATTAAATGCTGTGGAAGACGATTTTCAGAAAATAAAAAAAGCTGAAAACTATCTTACTGTTCAATCTAGCACTTCTGGCGAAATGTCGCCCTCAATAAGGAATCGATTGGCCTCAGACATGAAATTTGTAGCAGAAACATTGCTAAGAAACAAGGAGCAGATAGCGCAACTGGAACAGCAAATGAGTAAGTCGGGTATTCAATCTATTGAGTTAAAGAAAACTATAGAACGCCTCAATAGGCAGCTCAGTGAAAAAACAACGGCGCTGCTTGCTTATCAGGCGGAACTAGCCGAGAGAAATCAGCAGATAGTGGAACTCAATGAGAGCATTGCATTCCTATCCAATGATATAAGTCAGCTAAAAGAACAAACGGAAGCCAACTCCAAAACCATCAAAAAGCAAGACGAAACAATACATACAGCATATTATTGTTTTGGAACTGCCAAAGAGCTGAGAGATCAAAAGATATTAATCAAGGGAAATTTGGGCCCCGATTTCAATAGGAGCTACTTCATTCGCATCAAGGATATAAGAGAATTTAATGAGATTCCTTTGTTTTCAAAAAAAGCAAAACTTATTTCAAAACATCCCAAAGGGTCTTATGACATGCAAAAGGACAAATCTGGGAATATCACTCTAAATATTCTCGATATCACCAATTTTTGGAGTTTAGGAAAATACCTTGTTATTGAAGTTGGCTGAAAAAATAATCTTATGAGTTCCCCTGCGTAAAACAAAGATGGGCAAATGCCATGCGCACTTGTCCAAAGGAATATTTTCCCTTTAGCTGTTCTACAATAAGCTTGAAAGGAGGATTGCTAGCATCTTTGTAGGGGAGCAGGATTGGCATTATCTCTTCGAGTGCGGGGGCAGGGAGAAGCCTATCGACAAGTATTTCTCCCGATCCAACAAAAAGAGATAGGTGACCCTCAATGGTAGAATATGCCAATTTGCGCTCTGCCGCAATCATATCTATTGTCATTCCTCTGCCAAACATTTCGAGGCTCAATTTTTGTGTTGCTCCTTTCTCCACTTTTGCGTTTTTTGGTGCTCCAGGTGCACTAGACTTGCTTTTTGTTCGCGCACTTGCACTTGCACTTGCCTTTGTAAACAAGTCCTTTCTTCGAGGAATATCCAAATCCATATGCTCAGCCAAAGGAATATTGTTGTAACGCACACGCTGCATATTTTCCAAAAACAAAACCAAATCCTCTTCCAGTGCCAGCATATTTTTGAAGTATGTTTTAGCCTTTTTATGAGCTGTAAAACCCTGTATATATTCTTGGAAAGGCATAAGTAATTGATCGACAATAGCCTTATGAAAAAATGCAATCGCCTTCTCGCAGCGCTCTTTTATCATAGCCATATTATTGTCGTGCTGCTCTTGAGTAGTCAATATAGCCAGCTGCCGACGAAACTTAGTCGCGGTATCCTCCAATTCCCTCACCCTATTTCCCATATTTAGGCGCAATATTTTTGCGGGCTCAAACTCTTCAGAAGTTTTGTCTGCCAAAAGCTTACTAAATTCGCGAAGAATGACATGCATAGCATTCCATTCAAAATATAGAAGCAGACGCTCTGCCCAGAATTGCTTTCTCCCTTTTTTGAATATATTATTGAGTTCTTCAATAGGTTTTTCAGAATGCCCAAAGGCTATGGCATGCTCATCAGTAAAAACGCAATCTGCCTGAACTTTAGAATGCAAGACTATACCCTCAAGATTGGTACACCTGCTCAATGCAACATAAGCCTGACCCGGAGCAAACGAAGCCCCTAGATCCAGGATTGCCCTGCTGAAGGTGAGTCCTTGGCTCTTATGTATTGTAATAGCCCAAGCTAGCTTTAGTGGGTATTGGGAGAAAGAGCCAAGCTCTTCTTCGTCTATCTCCCCAGTTTCTTTGTTGAGTGTATATTTTATATTTTTCCACTCCTCTTTCTGCAATAGAATTTCGGTATTCAAATCATCTAGGAAAATATAAATTTTGTCGTCAAAGAGCCTACTTATATGTGCTATTTTTCCATTATAAAACCGGCGACTCTCCGTGCTATCGTTTTTGATAAACATGATTTGTGCTCCTTCTTTGAGGCCTAAATTTGTATCAGTAGGCAGGGCGTAATCGGGAAAATCTCCTCGCACATCTCCCCTGAAAAAATATTGCTTGCTAGCTAGCTGCGCCAATTCTCTTTGATTGATTTGATCAGCCTTATAATTATGCGTGCTCAGCGTGATGTAATTTTCTCCCTTGGGAGGAGCAAAATTAGGAATATACCTTTTGTTAAGTTCCTGTATGTCTCCTATTTCAAGCCTGTTGTTTCGCACCTTATTGAGAAGATTTATAAAAACGGGGTCATCCTGTCGGTATATTTTTTTTAGTTCTAAATAAACAGGCTTAGTAAGTTCCACAACCTTGGAGTGAAAGAAAAAAGTACTTGTATAATGGGGCTTCAGCATTTCCCATTCATCATCTTTGGCTATTGGGGGAAGTTGAAACATATCGCCTATATACAGCACCTGCACACCTCCAAAAGGTCGGAAATTGCGGCGAATACCCCGCATTGCATTATCAATAGCATCAAGGGTATCTGCCCTCAGCATACTTACTTCATCTATTATCAAGAGTTCTAGCTGACGCAGCAAGTCCAACTTTGACTTAGAAAATCTAAAACGATTTTTTTGTGTAGATACCCCCGGAATATAGGGCTCAAAAGGAAGTTGAAAAAGAGAATGCAGGGTAATGCCTCCAGCATTGATGGCGGCAACTCCAGTGGGAGCGGCAACGAGACATCTTTTGTGCGTATGCTGCTTTATGTGTTTTAGAAAAGTTGTCTTACCTGTTCCTGCCTTCCCTGTAAGAAAAATGTGCTGGGAACTTTCATTAATAAAATTTATAGCAAGCTGAAAAATTGCATTATTTTCATCAGGAGCAATCATAGTCAATAGATATTAGTCGAAAAAGAATAGCTGTAAGAAGTATAAATTAAGAGTAATAATATGGAATCTATTTGTTTGCTTCCATTAAGTCTAAAATTAAAAGGTTGATAGGGGCTTCTTTACCCCACTTTCCTTGTTTTATCTTAAAATTTACTACTGAGCCATCCTTGCAATACACCTGTATAATAGGAGCCTCCTTGCTCATAAAAAATCGGCGAATGTCTGCATACAAGACCTTAGAGGTATTGCGATATATCCATTTTGATTTAGCAAACTCCACATAAATTTTTTGACAAGCCTCTTTCAAATTAACCGTCTCCGAAGTGATGGCAAGAGAATCTATGACAAGAGATTCTTTCGATTTAAAAGTAAAATTCAGTGTCATAGAATCTTTGGAATCAAGATAGGTAAGGTCGTAGATAAAATTACTCGCGTTTTGGTCTTGGTATCCTTTTTGAGGAAAGACAAAATAAAGAACTCCCTCATTTTGATTGGAAGCCACATAACGTTTCGACAAATTTTGAGCATAGGCAGTAGAAAAAAACATGCCGCCAAACAGCAAACTCAAAAGAAACTTTCGCAAAAAAGGAAAAAAGAAGGGTAGCAAGCTACCCTTCTCAATCTTATATTTATTCGCCATAAACGAATACAGTGTATGTACCTAAAATTCCTAGGATGTTAGAAGAATGTTGATCCACGTGGTGAATTTTCTTAATTCCAGCTTCTTTAGCGATAGTTTCTACACTAACGTCGCCCAAAGCGATTAAGCCTAAGTAAGATACTGCTTTTGCAGAACCAACTTTGCTAGACCCCGCATTGCTAGTTACAGCTACTGGAGATGCAACGTCGGAATAAAGAGCTCCCATTACTGGGCTTTGAACAGCAGCACAGCTAGCAAACAAGAGTGCAGCACTTGCACATACCGAGAAAAATACTTTTTTCATAAAAAAAATCTATTAATTTTATCGCCTACTCTTTTTTTTATGTGTTATTTCAGCATTACAAACACAGAAATTTAGTTTACAACAGAACCTCGATACAAAAGTACTCATTTTTTTACACTTCCAAAAATTAACACCAAAAATGAACATCTGCAAATAAATATATATTGCTAATATTCATCACAAAATGGCTCTAGCAGCCATGTTTTAAGGACAAAAATATTTTTCAATCTATTGTAAATTATAGCCAAAGAATTGCTTCCGGGCCCATGTTGAACAAGAGGTCTACAATACTCAAATTGGACTGAAAACCGAGTTTCCCATCAAAAACCTGATAGTAAGGCTTGAAACAAGGCTGGTTTGAAGGCTTTTTTGGATGGATATCATTGCGCTGGTCTTGTTCTAAGATTACGAAGTCTTTGGCATAAGTATCGGTAAACTTGATAGATAGATCCAAATCCAACAAGTCGCAAATGATGGAGCGCAGCTTCTCGTTGAAATCGAATAAAAATTTGGGCCTTGTTTTATATAATGAATAAAAATAGTCTTCATAATATTCAAAAAAGGGAGTGGAATTATAAGCCGACACCATGGCATTCCAGTGAATATGCTGCCAATTGTCGTGGTTTGAAATACGAACATCTCTAATGAGGCATTTGGGACTCTCGGATTTTTCTATGGGAATACTCAGGGTTTGCCGTCCATTGGGAGATGCTATCACACAACGATTTCTATAAGTCTGCTTAATATAATTCTCGTTTTTTTCTATAAATACCATATCGGCAGCATTCATTTTCTGATAGTATTCTATGGGAGCTAAATAAGCTGTAGATAAATATATGCTTGTCATATAGTAGATTATAATTTACTAGTTGGGGTCGGCAAAGAATCGCTCCCACCTATAGCCATCCACTAATGAGGTGCCAGGGATTTTGCTATAACATATATTCTCCACCTTCCCTATCACTTGTTTGTGAGAGATAAATCCGTAATGACGAGAGTCTGTTGAAACATCCACATTGTCAGAAAGCATCCAATAATAATCACAATCAAAAACATATTCTTTAACGCTCTGCCCGGCAATATAAAAATTTCCGTCCTTATATTCTGCCCTGCCTCTTTCATTATGTGCAATTATTTCTTTATATAAGCTCCAGTTTTTTTCATCCAAATCGATTTGCAAATTCTTTGCAGGCAGCAAAAATTTATATGTGTGATTTGTATTGAAGTCCTTTAGATAACTTATCATTTGTGGGAACTCCTCGCCAAGAATGTAAACTTCAAATTTACTAAGATAAATCACTAGCTCACTTGTCTCGCCGCCCATTGGAATGCTGCGCAAAGGAATTTTTAATTGCCTCAAAAAGCTATGAAGCAGGGAATCTTTGGAGGCATTGTAAGAGTAAGCTGTAAGAGATTGTGGACTCAATAGCTGCTCTTGTCCATTTATAAAAAACACTCCATTGCGCATTTCTACACTGTCGCCAGGCAGTGCTACACAGCGACTTATGGCAACAGGAGTTTTATCGAGGGGCTTATACCAATCGGGCGAGGGAATGTTGTATACAACAATGTCATTTCTGTCGACTACCTTTGTCAACAAACGAGCATAAGGGAGGGTCCACAATGAAATGTAGGAATGTATGCCCAACAATGGCAAGGAATCTGGAACAAAAGGAATCGACAAGGGGCAAATGGGCATCCTTATGCCATATGCTATTTTGTTGACAAGGACACATTCGCCAGCAATAATGCTAGTCTCCATCTGGGATGAAGGCATACAAAAAGTTGTAAGGAAAAAAGTACGGAGGATTAAAACAAAAAGGAATACAGCTAAAAAAAAATTCTTCAGCCCTACAATTTGTTTCTTGAAATCTCCGACACCCAACATACCCTATATCTTATCTACCATTTTGAAAATTCTGTTCCATCGAATACCCCCATCAAACCAGCCCCTATCCTTGTCTAAGGAGAGCCATACCAAGATAGGTTTGCCAACAACATGATCTTCGGGAACAAAGCCCCAAGAGCGTGAGTCGGCGGACTTATGACGGTTGTCGCCCATCATAAAGTAGTAGTCGTATTTGAATGTGTAGCTGCTCGCTGCTTGCTCGTTGATAAAAATATTATCGCCTTCTATCCTCATCGTATTGCCTTCATAGTTGACGATGCACCGCGAATACAGACCAATATTGAGTGCGTTTAAGGAAATGCTCTCTCCTTTTTTGGGTATCCACAAAGGCCCATAATTATCGCGAGTCCACCCCGTATTGTAAGTAAGAGGATACATAGGACCACCAAAAACATCGGGCTCAATAACAATTTTTTTCATCCAGCCCGAACTCACCAACATTTTATAAGCCTCTTTGGTAAGAGGAATATTGTAGACGGGATTAAAATTTCCGCCTTCCTGTGGCTCAAAACCCAAATAATCCAAGAGGTCGGCATTGTGTACAGCCACTCTGTCGTCTACACTAACATCCAATTTTCTAAATTGGGCGTCACTAAATGACATTCCTGAGGTTTCAACGAAATAGTTGAATTGCAACTGCTCGGGATTTTGCATCATTTGCCCATCTATATACACAGCATTGTCAATTATCTGAAGAGAGTCTCCAGGCATGCCAATACAACGTTTTACATAGTTTTCTCGCCTGTCTACGGGTCTATAAACGACCTCTCCGAAACTTTGCTTGTCGGCCCAAACGGCATCACGCCCTCTTTCCAAACACAGATAATAATAATCCGGATTGTTTACCTTTACTGTCACGGTGTCTCCTGTAGGGAAATTAAAAACCACAATATCTTTTCTTTTTACTGTGCCAAAACCAGCTACCCTCTTGTAGTCCCACTGTGGCCAGTCGAAGTAAGATTTGCAATCAAAAAAAGGTAGGGTGTGCTGCGCCAAAGGAAAAGACAGGGGGGTATTGGGCACTCTAGGGCCATAACTCATCTTGCTTACAAATAGAAAATCGCCAACCAACAAGGATTTCTCAAGGGAGGCTGTTGGAATTTGGTAATTTTGAAAAATATACAGATTGATGATGTAGACTGCAATAAGGGCAAAAACAATGGCATCGACCCACTCGGCAATTTTTTTTACATGGGGATTCTTTGATTTTTTCCACGCTCCCCAAGGAATTTTTTTGCTTACGTAAATATCAAAAATAAAAGGGAGACCCAGAAGCATCCAAAAATTGCCATGCCAAAAAGCAAATAGCAAATATATGGATGCTACAATGGAAAATTTTATCCACGATTTCTTTTTGTCAATGAGACCTTCGCCAGCCTCGTCTTTATTTTGTTCAGTATTATTTGTCATTGATCCTTACTAATTAGAAGTTAAAAATATCACTCATACCCAAAAAACCCTTCCTTCCCTCAGTAAATTCTGCTGCCACAACTGCGCCTAGGGCAAATCCCGTGCGACTCTTTGCTTCGTGCTTGATGTGAATGCTATCTACCGACGATTCGTATATTACTTCATGTATGCCTGGAACTTCGGCCTCGCGTATAGATTTTATTCCTATATCTTCCGCCTTTGGTTCTGCTCCTTCGATCCACTGTTTTTTTCTTTCAAGGTTTTCTAAAATGCTGTCTGCCAGTGTTATAGCCGTGCCACTAGGGGCATCAAGCTTATGAATATGGTGCACCTCCTCCATGCGCACATCATAGTCTGGCATTTGATTCATTATCTTGGCTAAAAACGTATTTATGGTAAACAAAACATTTACGCCAATACTGTAATTGGAGGCATAGAAAAATGTTTGACCCTGTTTGAAACAGGCATCTTTGACCTCTTGCATATCCTTTAGCCAGCCTGTGGTGCCAGCCACAACAGGGATATTCCTATCGAAACATTTTCTATAATTTCCTATTGCCATTTCTGGCTGGGTAAACTCAATAGCTACCTGAGCACTTTTAAATTCTTCTGTGTCGAAGCCTTCAACAGCATTGTTTATATCTATAATAGCAACGATTTGATGCCCTCTGCTAAGGGCGATTTTTTCAATTTCTTTGCCCATTTTGCCGTAACCTATTAGCGCAATTCTCATTTTTGCTTGTTTTATTTTAAGTAATAATAACTATTATTTTTGTGCATACTGCTTAGTAAGCTTTCCATCGATCAGAATTTATTAGCATTTGCCGCGATTGTCAAAATAAATATCCAAAATTTGCTTGGCCGCCACGAAGGAACTAATTTCTGCCTTGAGTACTTTCATTTCCTTTTCCTTCAAATTTTCAAGAACATACTTGTTTTGATAAAAATTTGTTTTAAGTTGCTCATTTATACTTTCATACATCCAATACGAAGATTGGGAATTTCTTTTGGACTCAAAATAGTTATTTGCCCTTGTAAAGCTTACATATTCTTCTATCATAAGCCATATTTCTTTGATGCCCAAATTATAAAAGCCCGAATAAGTTAGCACCTTAGGCAGGTATCCCGAATCGGGCATGGGGAATAGGTGCAAGGCACTTTTGAACTGCGAAGCCGCCAGCTGGGACTTGCTAATATTGTCGCCATCGGCCTTATTGACGATTATGCCATCGGCCATTTCCATGATGCCACGTTTTATTCCCTGCAATTCGTCGCCAGTACCTGCCAATTGTATCAGCAGAAAGAAGTCTACCATAGAATGTACAGCAGTTTCTGATTGCCCAACACCCACTGTTTCTACCAAGATAGTATCAAAACCCGCAGCTTCACAAAGTATGATGGTTTCCCTGGTTTTGCGAGCAACGCCGCCCAGGGATCCTGCAGCCGGCGAAGGCCTTATAAAAGCATCCTTTTCTCGTGAAAGATCCTCCATTCTAGTTTTGTCTCCCAGAATACTTCCCTTTGTCTTCTCGCTGCTAGGGTCTATTGCCAAGACAGCCAATTTTTTGCCCTTATCCTTTATCAAGTGCATTCCGAAAGCGTCTATTGATGTGCTTTTGCCCGCTCCAGGAACTCCAGTAATACCTATACGAACAGATTTTCCAGCATAAGGGAGGCATTTTTCTATAATCTCTTGAGCCATTTGCTGATGCTCATATCTGCTACTTTCCACC
The DNA here is from genome assembly GCA_003851245.1 of Bacteroidales bacterium. Lineage (GTDB taxonomy): Bacteria > Bacteroidota > Bacteroidia > Bacteroidales > Azobacteroidaceae > BHEP01. Next base: position 55,718 of record BHEP01000009.1, read on the forward strand.
ATAGTCACCGCCTGACTTAGGAGGGTAATATTTCCTTTTATTATGGCCTCGACATATTCTGCAGGGGAATAATTTTTTCGGAAAAATTGTCTGTTATTATTCAAATAAGGATTTACTGAAGGCGGCCGCTCAATACCCTTATTGACTGAGAGACCAGGAAATTGAGAATCATTTTCGGGATGGAACATATTTTCAGTTTTACATTTATTTCTTAGATTTACAAACTACAGAAATATCCTTCATTGGAGTTTTAGGATCGTTACAAATAATACTTATTTGAGCATTAAAATCAGTATTAATATTTTCTTTTTTATCAATTGTTACTGTAAATTCTACAATTTCGCCAGCCTTAATTTCTTTGGAGCCTCCACTGATTTTTACCATCTCCGAGTCGCTGGTCATAGAATGGATAATCAAGTTGGTTTTGCCTGAATTGGCAATTCTAAATTTTTGAACCCTCTCTTTAGGAAGCTTATCAAAAGTAATATATGCTGGAGATGTATTGAGCTTGGGTGCATTTATTTTGTCGTCGCCCGACATTTTAGAAAAATCTTCGATAACAAAAGCCTTCACAGGGATTGATATTTTATTTTCGGCATTTATCAAGGCATCGAAATGGCCCGATATATTGCCAAAACTGTTGGTTTGCAAGCCCTTGTAAGTAATCACAATATTGCCTACATCATTGGCTTGAATAATTTGGGGCTCCAAGGCAAGTTCCAAGAAGGGTGAAATATTTTCAAACGTAAGAGAAACGCCAGACTCTCCCAGGTTAAAAACCTCAATGTATTGCTTCACCGTTTCGGTATTCCCAACTTGCTTAAAATCTAATGTGTTTTCCTTTAGCCTAAGGCTACCCAAGGTATATGGGTGGGTTTTTTCTGGATCTGGCCTATCTTTAATAACATCGCCCTTAATAATTAGAGTTTGAGAGACTACTGCAGCATTGGAATAGACGGTAATATTTTTATTGAAAAACCCAGGCCTACCTTTGGGAGAATAAGTTGCTTTTATAAGTCCCGAACCACCGGGAGCAATCGGCTCTTTCGACCAATCGGGGGTGGTGCAGCCACAAGAAGACTGCACTCTATTGACAACAAGAGGGGCATCGCCTATGTTTGTAAACTTAAATTCGTAGGTGCATTCACCATCATCTTCGAGGATTTGCCCAAAATTATGCGTTACTTTCTCGAAAGAGATAATTGCTTTTTTTTCTTGAGCCTGAGAATGATTAATAAAAAAAGAGAAGAAAAGAAAAAGGAAAATGGCAAAATGCTTCATATTATTTTCAAATAAAACTATTCATATAACTTACAGACACAGAAAAATATTTTTCTGTGTCTGTATATATTTTATTGTAAATTAAAAGACAGAATTTTATTTTTCTGCCATCAATACATCGCCCTTTATTACAAGAATTGAGCTAGGTTCTACTGCATTGGTATACACAGTAATTGACTTGCTGAAAGGACCGGGACGACCTTTAGGAGAGTAGGTAGCCTTAATAAGTCCAGTTTTTCCTGGGGCAATCGGAGCCTTAGTCCAATCGGGGGTTGTGCAGCCACAAGAGGCAGTTACACGATTGATAACCAATGGCGTTTTCCCTGTGTTTTTCACAACAAAATCAGTGCTCACATCTCCTCCAGTCTCTTGAATTTCACTAAAATCATGTGTTATCTTAACAAAAGTAGCGACCGCTTTTTCTTGGGCAAAGCCGTAAGAAAGACTTAAAAACAAACAGAATACTATTAAAAAAGTACGTTTCATATTAAAAAAATTTGATAAAAAATATTTCCAATTCATCCTAAGCGACAAAGATAATAAATTAAGGAATAAATAGGAGGCAATTTCTTAATTATTAACTTATCTTTGCCAAAATTCGCTAAAGCCCCCCGACTTATCAAAATTTATTTAGCATGGATAATTTTATTTTTTCTTTAAGCGTTGTTGCTCCTCTATTTTTTTTGATGGCAGGAGGTTATTTTACCCGACAAATTAAATTTGTCTCCGATAATTTTCTTTCTGAGATGAATAAATTTGTCTTCAAGTTGCTTTTGCCGCTTATGCTTTTTTTCAATATTCAGTCTTCTTTCGGAGCTCAGTTTGATAATTCCAAATTGCTATTAGGGGCGGCCTTGGCAATATTATTGATTGTGCTGCTCTCTATTTGCTTTGTCCCCCTTTTTGTACGAAAAAGATCGCAGCAAGGTAGTATTATACAGGCAATTTACAGGAGCAATTTCCTTATTTATGGCATCCCCTTGGCTTCAGGACTTTATGGCTCAGAGGCCGTAGCCTACATTTCTCTTATGATGGCTTTTATGATTCCAATTTTCAATATTTTGGCAGTTATTATTCTCTCTATATACTCCGAATCCAATACAAGGGGGGTTAATATAAAAAGTATAAGCACCGACATCATTAAAAATCCCTTGATAATTGGCTGTTTTGGAGGCATGGCCGCCGCGATATTCCATATAGACATCCCCAATTTTGCCGCAGCGCCTTTGTCTGAGTTTGCCAACATGGGTGGGCCGCTTGCCTTGTTTGTTATGGGCGGACAGTTTAGGTTTAAGAGCCTACAAAACAATATTGTCAAAGTAGCATCAACAAGCCTACTTCGCCTGATAATTGTGCCTGTGGTATGCCTCTGTATTTTTATCCAATTGGGCTATAGGGATGCTGAGTTAGCAGTTTTTTTATGCCTGTTTGCCACTCCTACAGCAGTAAGCAGCTATATTATGGCAGAAAATATGGGCTGCGATGGAGAATTGGCAGGGCAAATAGTGGTGATGACAACCATTTGCTCGTCAGTAACAATCTTTGCTTTTATTTTCTTTTTGAGAATGTTTGGATACCTAAACTAATGATGCCATTGATAGGCACTGAGAATAAGTTAGACTAATTATCGTAGATTAAAGCCTAAAAGATCACAGAGTAAGAACCCTGTGATCTTTATTTATTTGTCCTAGTATTGTTTCTCTGTATACTATTTTATAAACTGTACCTTTGCCTGATTCCTAGCTCTAGCATCGGGGCGTTCGTTTTTATAACCCATTGATATTGTATAAATGGGCCTGTAGCCTGAAGGCAAATTAAATTGGGGAACAATTTTTTCGCGCCCTTCTGGGGAATTTAGATAAGCGATAAGGTATCCAATCACACAGGTTCCAATATCCATAGATTCGGCAGCAAGCAAAACATTCTGACCCAGCAGTCCACAGTCCACTTGACTACTAGAATTGGTAGTATCGTTTGCTACAATTATCAGGGTGGGAGCCTCGTAAAAGACATGAAAACCGTCCTTTATCCTGGAATTGTACATGTTGTTTTCTTTGGCATACTTAATAAAACCCTCGTCAATTGTTTTTAGAAGCTCGGGATTTTGAATCACGCGCACTTCCCACGATTGCTTGTTTACAGCACTTGGCGCATTGATAGCACATTGAATAATGGTATCCAATTGTTCGGCCTTGATCTGCTCGCTTTGGTAGGAGCGAATGCTGCGCCTATTCATAATGGATTCTACCGTTTTGTTTGTCTGAACACAATCTAAAGTGCTTTCTTTCTCTTCCTTAGTTTGGTTGCATGAGCTAAAAGTCAAACAAGCAACTGCTAATAAATAAATAAATTTCATGTCGTAGGAGTTTTTAATTTAGGACAAAGATAATATATTTTGGCCTAAATATATCCTAGGGGTATATAAATAATTTTGCTCCTAGCCGTATGTAAGTTATACATATATGTTGCAACCTAAGAACTCATTTGGAGATTATGTTAATTTTAAGACCTTATACAATAAATTACACTAAAATGTATTTTGCAATTTGTAAAATACAATATTTAGGGTGCTCTTTTTGTTTAATGTATAGGGAATCCTGTATCCTGGGGAAGTATATTCATATCTTCAAAGCCTAATTGAACTAAGAATGTTGTTTTGTTCTGTTTGCTAGATACTTATGTTATTACCTAAATAGCCATTAAGCTATTTGTAAGCTATTTAAATAAACATATGATATGCTAAAAAACGATAAATAATTTTCAGGATTATTTATTTTTGCTACCTTCGTCTCGGAATAATGAAATTCAGCATAGCTTTATCAGCTAATAAAACCTTCTTGAAAGAGGTGTTGTTGTTTTTACGCAAATAATTTTAATTCGCTGAATGAGGATGGCAGTAATTTATCAGGAGGGCAAAAACAGCTTATAGGATTTACAAGAGCTTTATTTTCAAACGCAAGCATCTTAATTCTGGATGAACCCACTGCGTAAATGGATAAAGCGACTGAACTTGTTATGATGGATATTTTAAGAAAAAATAAATAATATTTCATTAGCCAATTTAGATGCCGATTTATGAATATTCGATACTCTATACTTATCATATATACTTTTCTGATTGCGAACAATTCTTTTGGACAAGAGCATACAGATATTTCTAGGTTCAACCTGCAACCCGAATTGAAAACGCTAGGTCAATTGGCAAATGATAATCTTAAGACTCATGGTTTAAGTCGCTTGAATATTTCATATGGTCAGCATTTGAATTTTCTTGAACTTAAGCCAATGTCCTTGCCATACCTCAGCGAAGCCCAAGTTTTAGGAGTTCGAAGCAAGCATACAAATTATGGATTTGAGGGCCTTCGTTCTGTGGGCTTATATTTTAAAAGTGATATTGGAGAAAATATAAGTTTGATGCTTAATCCTTATGTTGCGAGCTATTTTTTAGGTCCTCATAATCTTTCTCCTGTGATGATTTCGGCAATTCAGATGGATTTTAAGTATCGATTAAGTAATATAATATCTCTAAAAGCCCAGGCTCAATATGCTCCAAATGCCATAGATGATGACTTTTATCCGTCTTTGTTGCGACCTCAGAACTCATTTGGAGGCTCTGTTAATTTTAATTTCAATGATAATTTAGAGATTGGGGCAGGTATAGATTTAATCTATAACGGAGGTAAATGGGCGCCTGTTTATTCTGTGAAGTCCATTGTGTCATTTTAAAAAACATATGATTTTAATATCTTATACAATAAATAAAGCTGAAATAAGTTTTATTTATTGTAAAACACACCCCAAAAAACACTAAATGAAGAAAATCCTGTTTGTTCTATTTTTAATCGCAAACTTAAGTACTGCCATTGCACAAAAAAAATATACCATCAGTGGGTATATTAGAGATAGCGTAAGTACCGAAAGTCTTATTGCCGCCACAGTCTACAATGCCAAAACAATGGCAGGAACAGCCACCAACCAATACGGGTTTTATAGCCTCACCCTTGCAGAAGGCGAAATTGACCTCAATTTTTCTTATGTAGGCTATAGCGGCAAGCAGTTTAGCTTCACTCTGGAAAAAGACACAATCATACTTGTAGATCTTGCCGAATCGGGACTGCTCAAAGAAGTGCTCATTGAGGGCAATAAGGCCGAGAAAATACAGGAAACCACACAAATGAGTGCCATAAATATTCCAATATCACAAATAAAAGCCCTACCTGCATTTCTTGGAGAAGTAGATTTGATGAAGGCCCTGCAACTTACCCCAGGAGTGCAATCGGGAGGAGAAGGAAGCAGTGGACTGTATGTCAGAGGAGGCGGTCCCGATCAAAATCTCATTCTCCTAGATGGAGTGCCTGTATATAATGCATCTCATCTTTTTGGGTTTTTCTCGGTCTTCAATGCCGATGCCATCAACAATATGGAACTTCTCAAAGGAGGCTTTCCTGCCCGCTATGGAGGCCGCACCTCCTCTGTAGTAGACATCAATATGAAAGAGGGCAATTCTCAAAAGTTTGGTGGCGAAGGGTCTATTGGGCTTGTTTCGAGCAAGCTTACCCTAGAAGGACCAATCGTTAAGGACAAAACTTCTTTTATAGTTTCTGGTCGCAGAACCTATATCGACCTTTTGGCAAAGCCTCTGATGAAGATGTTGGAAGAAGATATAGATGTGGGTTATTATTTTTACGACCTCAATGCAAAGATCAACCATAAATTCTCCAACAAAGACCGCATATATCTGAGTGCATACATGGGCGACGATAAATTTTATGTGAATCAAAAGGACGAATGGAATGACTTAAAGTCGGAAAGCAAATCGAATATAAAATGGGGAAATATAACCTCGGCTTTCCGTTGGAATCATATCTACAACAATAAGCTATTTGGCAATACCACCATCACCTATAGTCAGTTTAATTTTAATACCGGAGTAGATGATAAAGAAGAGTATATGAATGGCAATGGGGATATTGTAAAAGACTATTCTAAGATAAAATACAACTCAGGAATAAAAGACTGGACAGCAAAAGTAGATTTCGATTACCTACCCTCTCCCGATCACTACATACGTTTTGGTGCGAGCAGCATTTTTCATAAGTTTAGCCCTGGGGCAATGGGGTTAAAATCGTCGGAAGAAGCCGATACAATTCTTGGAGCAAGCAATATACATGCCCGTCAATATAGCCTATATCTTGAAGATGATATACGACTCACACGAAGTTTAAAAATAAATATTGGTGCTCACGTGTCGGGTTTTTCTGTAAGAGACAAGTTTTATGCCGCCTTCGAGCCCCGTTTGTCGGGTCGTTATTTGATCAACAAAGAGCTTTCCGCCAAGCTGTCGTATTCTCGCATGACGCAATACATTCATCTACTGACCAACTCTGGACTTAGCCTGCCCACCGATTTGTGGGTGCCTTCGACCGATCAAATCGTGCCACAAAAGTCTGATCAACTTGCTTTTGGATTGGCAAAAGACTTTCAAGGAGAATATGAAATAAGCTTGGAAGGCTACTACAAAAAGATGTACAACTTGGTAGAGTACAAAGAGGGTTCATCGTTTTTTGACCTAGGCAATGCCTGGGAAAACAAGGTGGTGCAGGGAGATGGCAAAAGTTATGGATTGGAGTTTTTCGTACAAAAAAAGCTAGGCAAACTCTCGGGATGGCTAGGATACACGCTCTCTTGGACAGATCGACAGTTTGATGAACTCAACAAAGGGCAAAAATTTTACTATAAATACGATAGGCGGCACGACCTTAGTCTAGCACTGCTCTACAAAAAAAGTGAGAAGTTTGAAATGTCCGCAACCTGGGTTTACGGCACAGGAAATTCCATCACTATTCCAATAGCAACATACCAAACGGGCAATCCCTTCAGTCCTGATGGCCAGGGATCAAATTCGGTAAATGAATACAGTGATAGAAATGCTTATCGAATGAATGCTTATCATCGCTTAGATGTCAGTGCCAGCTTTATACGACCCCGAAAAAATGGTGAAAGAAGGTGGGTTATTGGTTTGTACAATGCCTACTCACGAAGCAATCCGTTTTATGTAGATATCGACTCAGAAAATTATTTTAGAGATGCCAAGGGCTCATATAAATCCAAAAACAAATTTGTTCAATACAGTTTGTTTCCCGTAATTCCATCAATTAGCTATCAATTCAAATTCTAATAAGGCAGATAGCTCTTTCCACAAAGGACTCGGCTTGTGCTCAATTATTCATTTATCATTATGTTAAAATATATATTACTCCTATTCGCTGGCGCTACATTTTTTAGCTGCGATTTTAAGAAAGAGATAGATTTCGATTTGGGCAAATTTGAGCCCTCATTGGTAGTAAATGCCTCGCTAAACTCCATTGATAGTACTTTTCGAATTACTATAGTACACACCAATCCTAGTGTAGGAGTGACACAAGACAGCGTGCTTACAAATGCCCAAGTGAGGCTCTATGAAGAAGATAAGCTGATCGTGTACATTCCTCGAGCCGACACCGTATTTCTTGTCGGCAACGGATTCGAAGTTTACCAGATCGAATATTTGCCTCGCAAAAATATTGTAGTCAATTCAGGCAAAACATACCGATTGGAAGTTAGTGCCCCCGGATTTAAAGACGTGCATTCTACTCTCAAAGCTCCCACCGATTTGCAAGTTGAAAGTGTTTCTATAGATACAACGACTTTAATCAGGAGAAATAGTAACAAAACGATTAACTTGAGCTATTACTCTCGCACTGGAGGATGGTATGGTCTCTATGATCCGGAATTGGTAGACATGTATTATCCTATAAAGGTAAAGATCACAGGCAATTCTAGCATGAAAAGTTATATCATGCTAGAGCTAGAGAGACTGCCTAACCTTGGTACGTATCCGTATTCTTTAACATACAATCCTAATTTGGTCATTACAGACAGAACCTTACTTTTAGATAATCCTGAGGCAGAAATCGAAGGCTTACTCTCCAATGGAGAATATAATACTTTTATTTATCAAAAATTTGTTTCTTCCGACATTTCTTTTGCCAACAAAACGACCATTCTCAATTTTCTTGTTTCAGCCATGGCCTTGGATCTTAGAAGTTATGATCGATTGATTAGGCAGGGGCATGAAGAATCTGATATAAAGAAAGAAAGGGCAGCACTTATTTTCCATGCTGGCCATATCAGTAAAGAAACATTTCTATATTATAGGAGCTATATATTGCAATCCGATGGTTTGGATTTTTTCTCTGAGCCTTCACAAATATATTCAAACATAAACAATGTCTGT
>BHEP01000010.1 GCA_003851245.1 Bacteroidales bacterium
CAGGATCCCATCCAGCCGAAATAATCGCTACCGCCTTATTTTCTTTGGCTACTTTTGACAGCTCTCTTCTAAGAGCAACAATGCCCCCATGAATATCGTAGCTGTCTACTGTATTGATGCCCATAGCCAAAATTTCTTTGGCAGTGGCTTCAATGGCGCGGGTAGGCGAACATAGAATAGCAACATCCACTTTTTCTAAGTTTTTTATATTGTCTACAACCTTTAGGTGTGCTATTTCTGAGGGGACATTATTCACACTACGTCGTACTATACCAGCAATTTCAAAATCAGGAGAAGCCTCCAGAGCTTCGATTACATATTTTCCGATATTTCCATATCCAACAATGGCGGCTCTTATTTTTTTCATTTTTTTCATTTTTTTATTAAAGTTGTAATTAAAAGCATTTCGACAGGAGACGCTCTAAATACTAAGTACCCACAAAAGTAATGCTTTTTACGTTTAGATGGGGTATGAAAGCAAAGATTTTTTTGATGATTTTCTCATTTGATATTTTGTATTCTTAATTCTTCTATTTACCTTTGATTCGTATTTTAAAAAAATAATAATGAATAAGGCTATTTGCATCCTGTTTTTTGTGTGCTTGAGTTCAATTTTTTTTTCGGAGGTACTTTCTGCTCAAGAACCAGCCCTAGCAGACTCGGAGCCGACATTGGTAGAAGAGATGCCTAGTTCTATGGGAGAGTTTTACCAGACAGTTAAGACCAAATTTATTGAGGGCTCAGTATTTTTTATGAGTGTTATATCCCTTACTTTGATTTTTGGATTGGCTTTTTCTGTGGAGCGAATTATTTATTTGAATTTGTCGCAAATAAAAGCCTCACGATTTCTACAAAAAATTAATGGTGCCTTGCAAAAAGAAGACGTGGAAGCTGCAAAAGATATTGCTCGCAACACCAGAGGGCCCTTGGCCTCTATATCTTATCAGGCATTGATGCGTATAGATCAGGAAATAGATGCTATTGAAAAATCAATGATAGCCTATGGTGCTGTACAAATAGGTTTGCTAGAAAAAAACTTTTCGTGGATAACGCTTTTCATTTCCATGGCTCCATCTTTGGGATTTTTGGGAACAGTAGTGGGGATGATTCAAGCTTTCGATAAGATACAAATTCATGGAGAGATAAACCCAACAATTGTTGCAGGGGGCATGAAAGTAGCTCTTATAACCACCGTGGGAGGATTGATAGTAGCATTAATTCTGCAAGTGGTATATAATTATATACTTACAAAGGAAGAAAAAATAATTAATGAAATGGAAGATGCGTCAATCTCTCTTTTAGATTTAATTATTGCATATCAACTAAAGCAAAAAAATGAAATATGTTCGTAAGGCAGCGAAGGAAAAAGAATACTGATATTCTTAAAATTAATTCAAGTTCGGCAGCAGACATCGCCTTTTTGTTGCTGATATTTTTTATACTTACCAGTTCCCTAGCCCCCGAAAAAGGACTTTTCAAACGATATACGGAAAATAATACGGACAGCAGTAATGCAAACAAGCAAGACATAAAGCGGAGAAATATAATGCAATTGCAGATAGATAAAAACAATCATGTGTTTTGGAATGATACCCCAATTGCCATTGAAAGGCTTCGTATGGCTGCCGTAGAATTTATTGGTAATCCGGAGGACGACTCATCCCTGCCCGAAAAAATAAAAGAAGAGAACACCTTCCTAGGAGAGGTGACTTACACCAAAAAACACGTCATTTATTTGGCTGTTAGTGATAGTTCTAATTATGCGACTTATTTAAAAGTATTGAACGAACTTACGGCGGCTTATAGGGAGCAGCGAAATACTTATTCTGAAACCGTTTTGGGGAGTTCTTTTTTAAGCTTAGACAAGGAAAGGCAGGGCGAGATAAAAAAGATTTTTGCTCATAAAATAGTCGAAAAAGAAGAGCCTAAACAATTATTATCCGACATAGAAAGGATAAAAATGCCATGAGTAGATTTAGAAAAACATCGCCTCGGCAGGTGCCTTCTTTGAATACCTCATCCTTGCCAGACTTGATTTTTACGCTCTTGTTTTTCTTTGTGATTGTTTCAAATCTAAAGTCTCCCATCAAGCAGTTGCACTTGAATATTCCCGAGGCTAGTGAAATTCAAAGTTTGGAAAACAATCATCTAGTGAACCATATATATATAGGCAAATTGATTGATGGCGATGATGGAAATACGCATATTCAATTCAATGATGATTTAATAGACTTGGGCGACTTGAAAAAAAAAATGATTGAGGCAAAAAATCTCTTGGATACCGACTATCAAGAACGAATGATTGTATCGCTTAAGATAGATAGGAATACACAAATGAGTGTAGTAAAGGATGTAAAGCAGGTTTTGCAAGAAATATCTGGTATTACCATTCATTATTCAGCAATAAAAAAATGATCAATGAAAGAAAAAATAAAATTATTGGTTGAACAAAACCATTTGCAGGTTGTGGCATTCTATGAGCACCTGCATGCGCATCCAGAATTGTCGTATAAGGAATATAAGACTTCGCAATATATTCAGAGGCAGTTAGCAAATATGGGCATTGTATTTAAAGCACCCATTGCAGGAACTGGTATTTTGGCATGGATAGAAGGCTGCAGCGAGCAGGGTCCAACACTTGCCCTACGAGCAGATATGGATGCCTTGGCTATAGAGGAAGAAAATGAGGTATCGTTTCGCTCTACAAACCCCCAAGTAATGCACGCCTGTGGCCACGATTCGCATGTAGCCTCCCTCTTGGGTGTAGCGCAGATTATGCTTGAGATGCGAGATTCTTGGTCAGGGCGCTTGCTATTGGTTTTTCAGCCAGGCGAAGAAAAGCATCCGGGAGGAGCGCGCTTGATGCTCGAAGATGGTGTTTTCGCACAATGGAAGCCTTCAATGATGATTGCCCAACATGCCTTTATAGATTATGGAGTAGGGGAGGTAGGTTTTGAGTCGGGAACAATTATGGCGGCAGCCGACGAGATACATTTAAAAATCAAAGGCAATGGTGGACATGGAGCATTGCCGCACACTATAAACGATACTGTTTTGGCAGCCGCCCAATGTGTGGTTTCCATGCAGCAAATTGTTAGTAGGAGGAGTGATCCTTTTTCTCCTTCGGTACTTTCTTTTGGCAAATTTATTGCCCCTGGCGAGACCAATATTATTCCCAATGAGGTGCAGATAGCAGGAAGCCTGCGCACAATGAACGAAGACGAGCGCTTGCGACTAAGGGCAATGATTGTGGAGATAGCGGAATCTACAGCCAAAGCCCATGCCTGCGTCTGTGAAATAGAGGTTTACGATGGTTATCCCTGTGTAAACAACGATGAGGAACTAACAAATGCGGCAAAAAATATTGCGATAGAATATCTAGGAAAAGACAAGGTAAAAGGACTCTCAAAGCGAATGACTTCGGAAGATTTTGGTTTTTTTAGTCAGCAAATACCCTCTACTTTTTATCGCTTTGGAGTGCAGGGAAGGCATCTTTGTGAGGGTTTGCACACCCCACGCTTCTTGATAGATAGCGAGGCTTTAAAAACTTCGGTGGGAACAATGACTTACCTTGCCTATAAGTTGATGAGTAAGAATACAAGTCAATGAATGGCAGTTTTTTTAAGAACAAACAACAATAATTAAATATAAAATACTAATCTTTATATGGGACATCATCAATTAGATCAGTTGGACGAAAAAATACTGAAAATGATCATCAATAATGCGCGTATAGCCTTTTTGGAAGTCGCGCGAGTTTGCAATGTTTCAGGAGCAGCAATCCATCAGCGCATACAAAAGCTCATAAATTTAGGAGTCATCAAGGGCTCAGAATATATTATTGATCATTCTAAGATAGGCTTTGAAACATCAGCTTACATGGGCTTGTTTCTTAAAGATCCCGAGCAGTTTGAGACCGTGGTAGCAGCCTTGGAAGCCATGCCCGAGGTTGTAGAATGCCACTATACTACAGGTCAATACGACTTGTTTATTAGGATCTATGCGCGCAATAATCAGCATTTGCTAGAGGTTATACACAAGAAACTCCAGCCCTTGGGCTTGTCAAGAACAGAAACGCTAATTTCTTTAAAAGAGGCTTTCCGCAGGCAAGTACCCATAGATTTTAATTTTTCAGACAGCGAAGATAGTCAAGACAGCGAAGATCCAGTAAAATAATCCGGCACAATAATCCAGCACAATAATCAAGCACAATACTCAAGTACAATACTCCAGTACAATACTCAAGTACAATACGGGAAATAAATAATAATAAATAAGCTAAAATAAATTGTTTTATTAAAATTTATTCCTTACCTTTGCATCCGAATTCAGCGGGGTGTAGCTCAGCCCGGTTAGAGTACTCGTCTGGGGGGCGAGTGGTCGGACGTTCGAATCGTCTCACCCCGACTGCTGAAAAAAACAGGATACGTCAAAATATCCTGTTTTTTACTTTTAAAATCGTTTTTAAAGAGATATGAATTTCTAAGAACAAAAGAATTTCTACAGACGATGTACTTTTTTATCTTTTTGTTCGTTAAAGTTAGTGAAATAAAAATTAAGTAAGTATTAGTTTTTTAATGTTTTAATTACACCCTATGAATTATAAATTTTTACTTCTCATCCTTGTCGTAGGCTTTTTGCAAGCCTGCCAGTCTGTTCCAAAAGATGTTGGGTATTTTCAAGATCTGGATTCCACAATGCAAGAGCATATTAATTCTATGGATTGTGAGCAGTATGAAGCAAGGATTAAAAGCAACGATAGGTTGCTTATCACGGTTTCTTCGCCTACTCTGAGTCAGGAAGTGGTGGCGCAATTTAACTTGCCCATGACATCTTTCCTGTCGCCAGGCGATGTGAGCGTTCAGACAAGCTCATCTATACAGACCTATTTAGTAGACAGAGATGGCTACATAAATTTTCCAGTAATAGGAAATATCAAGCTCGGCGAACTTAGCATTGCTGAGGCTAAGCAGAGTATGGCAGAAAAAATTTCAACACATATCAACAAGCCTATAATAAATTTAGAGATAATATCCTTTAAAGTTACTGTCATGGGCGAGGTCTTCAAGCCCGCCTCAATAGATGTAGCTAACGGTAGAATTTCTATACTTGATGCCTTAGGAGAAGTTGGCGATTTGACCATTTATGGAAATCGAAAGAATGTTAAAATAATACGAGACAATAATGGAAAGAAAGAGTTTGCAAGCTTAGATTTGACCAGTTCTTCTATTTTTTCATCTCCTTATTTTTATTTACAGCAAAATGATGTGGTCATTGTTGAACCCAACAATACAAGAAAAAAAGAAAGTCGTTATGGAGAATCGGAAAGGTATAAGCTTTCGGTTTTTTCTACGGCTCTCTCTTCGGTATCGGTCATTGCCTCTACTATGATTGCTATCATATCAATAAATAAAACTACAACTATAACTACAACTACAAACAAAGATTAAAATCTAGGTAATAAAAAATTTCTATCGCTTATGAATAAGGAAGTTAAAAAAAACGAGCTAGATTTAATGAATTTGCTTAGCAGCTGGCTCAAATATTGGTATATTTTTGTTGTATGTGCAGGCTTGAGTGTAGGCCTTGGGGTTTTATATTTCAAGATAAAAATTCCAGAGCTAAATATATTATCTAAGGTGTCTATGCGCAGCGACGAATTGTCTGGCGGCGGCATCTCCCAATCCTCCATCATGAGCAGCTTGGGCCTAGGGCGTTCGGCAGGCTACAATGTAGAAGATGAGGCAAACAAGATGGCATCGCAAGGCAGCATAAAGGAGGTAGTTTCACAGCTCAATCTCCAAAACAAATATACCTTGATAGAGTATTTAGGCATTATAAAAACAGATTTTTATGAAACCTCCCCTATAAAAATATCTTACGAAGCCCAAATATCAGATACACTGAGTGCGTTTCTGTTTTTTACTTTGTCGGTAGAAAACGATAAAATAGGAATAAGCCTCAAAGCCAATAAAGACCAGATAGCACAGTACACAATATCGTCTTTGCCCGGTAGCATACAAACCCCTTATGGACAATTTGCTTTTGATAAAACCGATTTTTATGCAGAGCAGGTAAAACCTTTTAAAATGCGCATACAGGTCAATAATATTGATTTCCAAGCGCAAGTAACTAGAAGTATTTTGCTGGTAGAGTTCGAGAAAAAAAGTTCAGCTCTTATAAATTTATCATATATTGATACCGATCCTGTGAGGGCAAAAGATATACTTAGGGTAAGCACCGAGATTGTTAATAAGGAATATGCCGAAGATAAGAGCTTGGTAGGCTCTAAAACACTAGCCTTTCTCAGCCAACGCATAGAAACCGTAAAGCAAGAATTGGATTTGGTAGACCAGGAAATAAAAGATTTTAAGACAACAAACAAACTCACCATATTGGAGGCCGATGCAACTGCATTTTTAGAGCAAAGTGCCAAATTGGGTGGGATGTCTTTAATAGCTCAAACGCAGGTGAAAATTTTTGAGGATGCCGATAAATTTATCTCCGATCCAGCCAATGAATACGAGTTGATTCCCTATTTTATGACAGAATCGGATGCTGTTTCGGATGCTATCACCAGCTACAATGAGGAGTTGATGAGGAGGAAGCGCCTACAAAATTCTGCCAATAACAACACTACCTCCGACAATTCCTTGCTTGCTGAATACGACAAACAGCTGCAAGAGGCAAGAAAAAACGTTCTAAAAACACTGAAAAATATAAAGTATGGATTGCAAATTACAGCCAAAGATCTGCAGCGCAAAGACGATGAATTTACTGCACGCATAGTATCAGTTCCTAGCATTGAAGAGGGATATGTGGCACTCCAAAGGAAGCAGAAAGTTGCTCAAACTATCTATATTTTTCTCTTAGAAAAACGTGAAGAGTCGGAAGTAAAGGCGGTGGCTGTGATGCCTCGATTGAAGGTGATTGATGCACCCTATGCCTTGGCAAATCCAGTATCTCCAGGTATAATGAAAGTTGTATTGATTGCAATATCTCTAGGAGGTATACTCCTTCCTCTTTCCATTATTTATTCGCTCCCTTTTTTACAGAGAGTATTTAGGAGGAAAAGGCATGATAAATAAGGCTAAGGTCTTACTCTACAATTATTTTACCAAGGGACATGAGCGTACAATATTGGCAAAAAAAAATATTCTCGCCTCCTTTGCTATAAAAGTGGTGACTATTTTGTGCACTTTCTTGTCCTATCCAATGACTGTCGATTACCTCAATCCCACTCGCAGTGGTATATGGCTTACCTTATCGTCAGTTATTTCTTGGATTGTTTTTTTTGATATTGGAATTGGTAATGGTCTAAAAAATAAATTTGCAGAAGCTAAGGCAAAAGGCAACTGGATAAGAGCAAAAAAACTTGTAAGCTCGACTTATGCTATCTTTGGTGTAATTGTGCTGCTTATAAGTTTGATTTTTACGGTGCTAAACACACAGCTCGACTGGGCGTGGGTCTTGAATGTGACTCCAGAATACGCCACCGAATTAAAAGAATTGGTATGGATTACCTTTGTAAGTTTTTGCATGCTTTTTTTGTTGCGATTGATTACCAGCATAGTTACAGCCGATCAGAAAGTGGCACTGGCATCTTTTATAGACATGCTTTCGCAGGTTTTTTGCTTGGCAGCAGTCTTCTTCTTATTAAAAATGGATGGCGAAGGATCTCTTATAAAATTTGCCTGGTTTATGGGACTTATTCCCGTGGTGGTATATCTGCTGGCAAGTATAATTCTCTTCCGAACGAGATATAAAAATGTACGGCCCTCATTTCAAAGCATAGAGTTGCCACTGTGTAAAGAGATGTTTAATTTGGGATCAAAATTTTTTGTTGCGGGCATCTCAGCATTGATCATGTTTCAGACCACTAATGTTTTAATTTCTAAGATCACCAGCCCTCAGGAAGTTGTTGTATACACCACAGCATTAAAGATATTTATTTTAGGGTATAATCTATTGGGTATTATTATACTCCCCTATTGGTCAGCATTTTCTGATGCCTACGCATTGAAAGATTTTTCGTGGATGAGGCAGACGATGAAAAAATTGCTGCTTATTTTTATTGTATTTGTTTTTTGTCAGCTATTTATTTTGTTTATTTCAGACTGGATATATTCTTTTTGGATGAAAGATTTGATAAAAATACCCTACAGCATGTCGGTAAGTGTTTGCATATATTCCTGCATGCTTGCATGGATATTGATATGCTTCAACCCCTTGAATGGTATTGGCAAAATGCAATTGCAGCTTTACAGTTCTATTTTTGAAATTGTGTTGATGATACCCTTAGCAATTTTTATGGGTTTACAATTTGGGGCAATAGGCATTGTTTTATCTCCCGTACTCATTTGTTTGCCTCGTATGATATGGGGGCCTATACAATTGCGAAAGATTTTGAATCAGACGGCACAAGGAATTTGGAATAAATAATACAAGCATGGCAATAACATTCTTACTATTAATGCTTTTAGCCTTTTTTTTGTATATAAAAGGCAAAAAGATTTCGTCCTTACTAATTTTTTTCTTTTTCGTCTCACTTGGATTTCAATTGATTCCCGAAGAAGCTATGAACTTGGGCATAGGTTTTTCTAAAGGCACAGATTATGCTGTTATTTTGATTTTGGCATGTTTTATTTATGATTTATTTACAATAAAAAACTATCTGAAACCCGACCCCCTACTTTGGATTCTGATTTCGTTTTTTGCCTTTCTCGCCATTTCTGTTATATATAGTAAATTTTATGTAGGAGCTTCTTGGAATGAAATTATACGTACTATTAGGCAGTTTGTCTTATTTTTAAGTTTCCTCATCTTCCGACAATTGAAGTATGATGAGATAGAGCGCCTTATGAAATATCTATTTACCATTACCACATTTCTGTCATTTATTTACTTATGTCAATCTGTTTTTAGCGAAAAACTTCTTCAAGGATTTGTTGGGGGAAAGATGCAAATAGGCGAATTTAAATTAATACGTTACTACAATCAGCCATTGATGCTGCATTTATTTGCAATAATGGCAGTTTTCAAGAACCCTTTTAAGGGCTCACCAAAATTTATCTCCTCGTTTTTACTTATTGCCAGCATTTTTATGGGTTTCCATAGAAGCCTTACGGGGTTTTTTATACTCATTTTGATAATAGGCTTTGTTTTGGGACTTTCACGAGTCAGGCAAGTGCGCATATTTGTTGTCTCCTTAGCTATATTGCTACCTACGATTGCTGTTGTAGGTAATAATTTTGTTAAATCGTCTATTTATAAAGACCTACAATCGGTGTGGGTAGGCAATTTTGCGGACACCGATTTTGATTTGGACGATTTAGCAGGTTCTACCTTTGCCTTTAGGATAGGTCATCTTTTTGAGAGGATGAAATTTTTATCCGAAAGTCCAGTACGAAAAGCCTTTGGTGCAGGTCTTATTACTGAAGATTCAAAGCTCACAGACGGCATGTTTGATTTTGCAATAGGCATACATGAAGAGCTCACGGGGCGGGCTGTTCAGCTGGAGTCGCCAGACATCAGCTATTCGCCACTAATTATTCGCTATGGCTATTTGGGGGGCCTCATTTTTCTGAATATCTACTTCTACTTATTATATTTTTTCTATAAAAAAAGGCATATAGATTACGGATTGGTAGGCTTATTGCTGCTGATACTTTCGTTTTTAGTTTCCTTTTTTAGCGACAATCTGCTGCAGCCAATAAACTATGCACTATTTATGCTTCTATATGCTATTACACAAAAAAGAGAAGAATATTTGCAAGAACAAGAAATAATCAGCAAACCTTAATTTATTTTTTCGTACATTTGCCTCTCACCTAAAAGACCAAAATTATGGCAAAAAAAGAATTACATTTTGAAACCCTGCAAGTTCATGCAGGATATACTCCCGATCACACCAAATCTCGTGCAGTGCCCTTGTATCAAACAACGGCATATAGTTTTGACAGTGCTCAGCATGGAGCAGATTTATTTAACTTAGATGTGGCAGGCTATATTTATACCCGCTTAAATAATCCTACAACAGCTATTTTTGAGCAAAGAATGGCCGCTTTGGAAGGCGGAATTGCTGCTGTAGCCTTAGCTTCGGGGCACTCAGCTCAGATGGTTACGATACTCAATATAATGAAGACAGGCGACAATTTTGTGACCTCTCCATATTTATATGGGGGCACACACAATCAGTTTTTTGTTTCCTTCAAAGATATGGGTATAGAAGCGCGTAAGGCCCTAAGCGATACTGCTCAAGAAATGGAGAAACTAATAGACGAAAACACCAAGGCATTGTATACTGAAAATATAGGAAACCCCTATTTCAACGTTCCCGACATTGAGAAATTGGCGGCCTTGGCAAACAAATACGGCATTCCACTGATTGTGGATAACACTTTTGGCTGTGGTGGCTATCTTTCGCAACCCATCAAACATGGGGCAAATATTGTTGTAGAATCGGCAACAAAATGGATAGGCGGCCATGGCAATAGCATGGGAGGGCTTATTATTGATGGAGGCAATTTCAATTGGGGGAATGGTAAATTCCCCAAATATACCGAGCCTTCGGAAAGTTATCAAGACACTATTTTCTGGGAAAAGTTTGGTGCAGTGGCATTTACTATGCGCTGTGTGGCAGAAAATTTGCGCGACTTGGGCCCAGCGATAAGTCCCTTTAACTCGTGGCAGCTCATACAGGGGGTGGAAACTCTTTCGGTGCGAGTAGACAAAATTTGCCAAACTGCAATGGCCTTGGCTTTGTGGTTGCAGGAAAATCCTGAGGTTGTGGAAGTAAATTACCTAGGATTGGAAAATCATGCTTATCACCAATTGGCAAAAAAATATTTGCGCAATGGCTTTGGTGGGGTATTGACATTTCGCATAAAAGGAGGTTTGCAGGCAGCAAAAACCTTTGCCGAAAGTGTAGAATTGATAAGTCATCTAGTCAATGTGGGCGATGTGAGGACTATAATTACCCATCCAGCATCCACTACCCACCGACAAATGAATGCGGAAACACAGGTAGCAGCAGGAGTTTTCCCCGACCTTCTGCGTCTTTCTTGCGGATTGGAGCATATAGATGATTTGAAAGACGATATCATGCAGGCAATAGCAAAAATAAAATAAAAATCTATCTAGCCCTTATAATATATTTGCATACCTAGTGCTATAATACCATGTAACAAACAGGGTAAATAGTGCTAATAGAATAGATACAGCAATCATTATTTTCTTTAAAGTAGATTTGCTTTTTAAGCTCAATGCTACTACCATGGTTAATAATGTCATTAACCATGGTAGTATTAAAAAATAAATTCCATAATGTGCGATAATTCCTCTATTTAAAATTTCTCCTAACATATTGCTTGTTAAGAATATTGGCGATATACTTCCTAGTACATTGTTCATATATTTTGATGTATAAAGTTCTCAAAAGTAAGTATTTTTTTCTTACTGTGCAAATTTAATTTATTTTCACAGCCCATTTATATTGCCAAACCCACCATTTTGCCAGAAGCAAAGGCCCAGTGAATGTTGTAGCCACCAAGTTTGCCAGCAATGTCTAGCACCTCTCCAGCAAAATAAAGTTTAGGCACTATGCGACTTTCCATTGTGAGGGGGTTTATTTGCCCTGTATCTACTCCTCCCAATGTTGTTTCTGCCTTATCGAAGCCCTCGGTAGCAGTAGGAATAATGGGGAAGGCACTTATATTTTGAACCACATTCTGTATGTTGGTCTTACTTATCTCAGCAATTTTACGCAGGGCAATTTCTTGAGGAACAAGGGCTTTAAAAAGACGTTCGGGAAGATGCCTAGCAAAAATATTTTTGATCGATAGCCGTCCATTTTCAGGGAGCGTGATTTGTTTTGCTACATCCATATCGGGCAAAAAATTTATATATATTATCTGTCCCAAGTTCCAGGCGCAGGAAGCTTGCAAGCTAGCAGGCCCACTCAATCCTTTGTGGGTAAATAGTAAGGACTCCCTTTCCGTGCAAAAATCCTTGCTTGCTTTCACCGATTTTTGATGATCTCCTTTAAGCCATATTTGTACAGGCAAACTAATGCCTTGTAGGTTTAGTAGAGGGCTATCAGCAGCTAATACAAAGCCAGTGAGGGCAGGGCGAAGAGGCAGTATCTTGTGTCCAAACTCTTTGGCAATCTTCATTCCCAAGTTTGTAGCTCCTATCTGCGGCCATGCCAGACCTCCTGTTGCAATAAGAATTTGTTTGGCGGAAAAAACTTCTCTTTGAGTGCTTACAAAAAAGGTGTTTTCAATTTTCTCTACCTTCAAAATAGTCTCCTTCATAGCAAAACGCACTCCCTGATAAGTGGCTTTTTTTTGTAAAAAAGATACCAAATCTTTGGCAGAGTTCTTACAAAAGATGCGTCCAAAATCACGCTCTTCAGTGGGTATTTTTGCCGTTTCTAGCATTTTCAAACAGTCGTCAGATGAAAAACTACTTAATGCGGGTATGCAAAATTCGGGCTGAAGGCCAAAGAAATCATTTTCGGAGATCTTTAGATTTGTAACATTACATTTCCCTCCACCCGAAGCCAATAGCTTGCGCCCAGGCATTGCGGCATGGTCTATGAGCAAAACATTTTTATCTCTACTGCTGGCTACAATTGATGCCATCAAGCCCGCAGCACCAGCTCCAAGAATTATTAGGTCGGCTGATTTAATAGACATTCTCTTCTTCTTCTTCTTCTTCTATTTCTTCGTCTATTGTTTGCGAAGGCGTACAGGTTTTTAGCCATAAAAAGCCCAATAGTCCAGCTGTCAAGGAGGCTGTAAGAATAGTGATCTTAGATGTGTTGATAATTGCTTGATCGTCGAAGGCAAGCAGGGTAATAAAAATAGACATTGTAAAACCTATGCCCCCGATAAAACCTATGCCTACAATTTGTTTTTTATTTACTCCCTTGGGCATATTTGCCCATCCTAGGGCAACAGCCACAAGAGTAAACGAAACAATACCAATGGGTTTCCCCAATACCAAACCCGCCAAGATGCCCATGCTATAAGTTTCTTTAAAGCCCGACATCCAATTGTCGTCAATAATGATGCAGGTATTTGCTAGGGCAAAAAGGGGCAGTATAATAAAGGCTACGGGAAAATGTAAGTGGTGCTGAAGCATATAAGAGGGGGATTTTTTTTTGCCTTTTCCAAAAGGAATGGCAAAAGCCAATAGCACACCAGTAATGGTGGCATGAACACCCGAGTGCGACATAAAATACCACATGGCGATTCCGCCCACTAGGTATGGAATTAGCATGTACACTTTAAAACCCTTGTTGAGAAGGATTAAGAAGGCGTAAATCCCTAGAGCTATGCCCAGGTTGAGCCAGTCGAAGGTTTCGGTGTAGGCAACAGCAATAAGGATGATGGCTCCTAGATCGTCTATAATTGCAAGTGCAGTTAGGAAAATCTTTAAAGACATGGGTACCGATTTTCCTAAAAGGGATAGTATTCCGATAGCGAATGCTATATCCGTTGCCATAGGAATGCCCGCCCCAGACTGTGTGGGTAGGCCAAAATTGAATGCTAGATAGATGGCCGCAGGAATTAATAAACCTCCAGCAGCAGCAAAGATAGGCAAAATAGCATTTTTACGTGTCGATAAATCGCCGACATAAACCTCTCTTTCTAGCTCTAAGCCTATGAGGAGAAAAAATATTGTCATCAATCCATCATTAATCCAATGGACTATATTATGGCCGCCAATAGATATATCCCATAAGGATAGATATTGTGCGCCAAATGCTGAATTGGCAATGATTAGGGAGAATAATGTGCAGGAAATAAGAATTAAGCCTCCTGTTTTTTCGCTTTCAAAAAATTCTTTGTAAAGTTTAATTAAAGTTTTTTTCATTTATACATGTTTGTTGTAAACTCTTTTTTGGGCGACTGATATGTATAATATATGCACGCCTAATATAATATAGGCGTATTTATTTCACCTAATTCACAGTTAAAAATTTCCACAAAGGTAGGTATTTTATTTCAACTTATCATGAACCAGCCCATTTGCTTGTTGCGATTTTTCTTTATCAACTGATTGTTAAGGATATAATTCTTCGGCATTGCCAAGTTGGAATCCTCCTCCAGAACTTCCAATGCGAGCTCTCTCGCGAGGCTCACTATTTGTCCGTCTTTGGCAAGATTGGCTATCTTTAGGTCGAATGCTACACCGCTTTGTTGGGTTCCATCAATATCGCCAGGACCTCTGAGTTTGAGATCTTCTTCGGCAATTAGAAATCCATCGTTTGTCTCGCACATAATGGCGATGCGCTTGCGGGTGTTTTCTGAAAGCTCGTAGGCGGTTAGTAATATACAAAACGACTGGTCGGCACCACGCCCCACCCTCCCTCGCAGCTGGTGTAGCTGGGAGAGTCCAAAGCGTTCAGCACTTTCAATAATCATCACAGAGGCATTGGGCACGTTTACTCCAACCTCAATAACGGTGGTGGCAAGCATGATATGTGCTTGGTGTGCAACAAATTTTTGCATCTCGGCTTCTTTTTCTGCGGGTTTCATTTTTCCGTGAACCATACAAACCTCATATTCAGGAAAAATTTCCTTAGTCTGCTCAAAGCCAGCAGTAAGATTCTTATAATCCATTGTTGCGCTTTCGTCTATCAGCGGATACACAATATATACCTGCCGCCCCTCTTGAACTTGCTTTCGCACCGAATCGTAGAGATTGTTGCGCTTAGCACTATATACATGTTTGGTTTTGATGGGCTTTCGTCCGGGAGGCAATTCGTCGATTACCGAAACATCTAAATCACCATATAGAGTCATTGCCAGAGTGCGGGGAATGGGCGTTGCCGTCATCACCAATATATGTGGAGGGAGGTTATTTTTCTTCCATAAGCGGGCTCTCTGCGCTACCCCAAAGCGATGTTGCTCGTCTATCACTACCAGCCCCAGATTATTGAACACAACGCTGTCTTCTATCAAGGCATGGGTGCCAATGAGCATTTGTATTGTGCCCTCTTGAAGGGAGGGGAGAAGTTGCGATCTCACTTTTTTCTTTACCGATCCCGTCAATAGCTGCACCTCTATGCCCAATCCTTGCACAAATTGCATGATGGTTTCGTAGTGCTGCTTGGCCAATATTTCTGTGGGAGCCATCAATGCCACCTGAAAGCCATTGTCCATGGCAATGAGCATTGACATCAGTGCGACCAGTGTTTTACCACTGCCCACATCGCCTTGTAGCAGGCGGTTCATTTGCCTTCCAGTATTCATGTCTTGCCGTATTTCCTTGACCACTCTTTTTTGTGCGCCGGTAAGTTCGAAAGGAAGGTTTTGGCTGTAAAAGTTATTGAAATAATCGCCTACCTTATCAAAGATAAAACCTCCCAAGCGCTGGTTGCGGTATTTTGCGACACGCAATATATTGAGCTGCAGGTAAAAAAGCTCTTCAAACTTTAGCCTAAACTGAGCATTGCGCAGCAGCATGGGCGACTGAGGGAAATGTATGTTGCGTAGAGCGGTATCTAAATCTATGACATGTGCCTTTTCAATAATTTCAATATTGAGGCTTTCGCTTAGCTTGCCTTGGAAATTGCCAAATATGGTTTTAATCATTTTTTGTATGGCACGAGAATGCAAGAAAGCGTCTTTCATACGCTCCGATGTGTTGTACTGACCCTGCACTCCGACCTCTCCATTAAAGAAGCCAGCCTCAAGCTCCAATTCGGGGTGGGCTACATTTATTTTTCCTGCAAACAGCGAGGGTTTGCCAAATAATATATATTCTTGTCCTATCTTATATTGATTGGGAATGCTCTTTATTGCCTTAAACCAAACAAGCTCTATGCTACCGCTATCGTCATAAAAACGTGCACGAATGCGTTTGGCTCTGCCTTCTCCCAATACTTCATAGCCTTGAATCCTACCCTTGAGCTGAATATATGGCATGTTGCCATCAATTTCAGCTATCTTAAAAACCCTACTTCTATCTACATATTTATAAGGAAAATAGTATATAAGATCTTCCCAAGAAACTACCTCTATTTCTTTCTTGAGCACTTCTGCCTTTCTGGGCCCTACGCCAGGCAGATACATTATATTTTGTGAGGATATGTCGGACAAAATTAATTACTAATTTATGCGTGTTTAATTAATTTTTCTGCCATCGCCATATCGCTGGGGCAGGTAATTTTTATGTTTTCTCTATTGCCCTCTATTTGTGCTGCAAGTCTCTTGGTAGATGCCTCGTATACAGAAACATCGTCGGTGAAGGCGGGTGAAAAATCTTGCTGATAAGCTTTTTTCAATAAATCGGCGATAAAAACCTGGGGCGTTTGCACCAAGAAATAATCAGCCCTATTGACCATCTTGCTGCCTTTTTTTGTTCTTTGTCGCATACTGTCGACTACAGAAAGGGTGGGGTAGGCGGCTCCCTCAGATTGAGCCTTGGCAAAACATTCTCCAATAACTTGCTTAGAAACCAGGGGCCTCACACCATCATGTACTGCCACTATGGCATTTTCGTCAAGTAGTCGGAGTCCATTTTGAACCGAATAAAAGCGGGTATCACCCCCATCCACCACCTGATGTGCGATAGTAAAGGCATATTGCCGACAAAGATTTTGCCAATAATCTTGCTGGTCTTTGGGCAGCACCAAAATGATATTTATCTCTCTGTCGTATGCCGCAAAAGCCTCAATGCTGTGCATAAGCACAGGTTTTGAGCCAAGACGAAGAAATTGTTTGGCAATGGGAGTGCCCATGCGCATACCTTGACCTGCGGCTACAATGATTACATATTTCCTCATTTATTTTATTTGTGCTAGTATTTTTTTTGTTTCCTCACTAGCAACAAACAACTTGTCTTTGCACAAATTCAACAAGCCTGCAGCCTCCTTTATTTTTATGCTTAGCTGGTCGACATCCATCTCATTGCCCTCTATTTCTTGCAATATATTTTCTAGTTTGGCATAAGCCTCCTTGTATGAAATTTCTTTTTTAGCCATAAAATTGATTTTTAATCAAACACAAACGAGCTACAAATATACAGCAATTTTATCTCATATCTCATAAGCTAGTGTCAATACAAGTAAATTATTCTTATATTTGTGGTAAATATAATGCAAGCAAACAAAATTAAAAATATTTTCAAGTCCGAATTTATCCGTAATTTGGCAGTCTTGGTTTCTGGCAATGGCATAGGTCAAGGAGTTTCGCTCTTGGTCTATCCCATACTTACCCGCATTTATTCGGAAGCCGATTTTGGTGTTTTCTCGCTATTTTTAAGTGTTACTGGATTGCTGTGTATTATATCTACAGGGCGGTATGAAGAGAGTTTGGTGGTGGCAAAGACGCGTCAAGAAACACAAATATTGTTGGGTATTAGTATTAAGTTGCTCTTGTTGTGCACCTTGCTTCTATCCTTGCTTGCTTTTTTTTGTGGAGATGCCATCTTGCTTTTTTTTAGACTAGAGAGTATATCGAACTACAAATATTTGATAGCTCCAAGTGTTTTTTTTACAGGTTTGGCATTTATTTTATCTAATTTGGCAACTAGAAATAAGCAATTCAAATCCATTGCATCTTCTAGCATATCTATGAATATCAGTAGCTCGGGATTGAAATTAGCACTTTCCAAATTACATCTGGCTGCGGGAGGTTTTATTTATTCCAATCTTGTGGGTCAGATGCTTGCTTGTGTTTCTTATTTTCGATTCAAGGGCGATATAAAAGCCGCCTTGTTAAAAGGACAGTGGAATTTGGAAAAAAAAATCGGGCTTCAATATAAAGCTTACCCAAGCTTCAATGTATCACGAACTTTCATCAGCACTTTTTCTTGGAACCTACCCTTTCTTTTGCTCACAGGCATTTTTGGCGAAACAGCCTTGGGTTTGTTCGCTCTTACATTTGCCCTTAGTTTTCGTCCTGTCAATTTGTTGGTCGACTCCTTGTTTAATGTAATGTTTCAAAAAATTGTGTCTATTAAAGAGCATAAAGAATCAATTATGCCCAAGCTAATTCAATTTTGGAAAAAATTATCCTTGGTTCTCCTGCCTTGTTTTATCATTATCTATTTGGTAGCTCCCTTAGTATTTGGCTTCGTTTTTGGAGATAATTGGAAAGAATCGGGCGTTTATCTGCAGATGCTTTTGCCATGGGTGTTTATGACCCTCTTGGTAAAACCTATTGCCTTTATTCCATTGGTTTTTGAACAGCAGGGCAAGGCATTGTGGATAGAGATTATTAATTTATTGCTTCGCTTAGCTGCAATTTACATAGGAGTTTACTATGAAAATTTTAATTTATCTATTTTATTATTTTGTCTTGTAGGCTTTGTTTTTCTTTTAATCCTGCTTATTTGGTATGTTTCTTTAATTAGAAAATATGAGCAGGAAGTTGCAAAGAATATTGTGTAGGGTAAGTATTCGATCTTCTACACAATGGGGAGTATCATAGGTTATCAACACGCATAAGACGTTCGTAGTGAGACCAACTCAAAATAGCAGGCAGTGTCTGCTGATTTGGGAAATCTTTGAACACAGTATAGGACTTCCGAAAACCCCAAACATTTGTCTCCGAAAAACCCTTGCCAAACTCTCGTGTAAGTTCTTGCGAAACAAGCGAAATTATCTGTTTGCCATATCCCGCATTCTGCAAGCCATTATGCTCTTGATTGACTATTCGCTCGCCAATTCGCCAAAAGCATCAAGCTGTGCTATGTTTATTGCAGAATAAACTCGGCCTCGTGCTAATTTATGTAATCTATCTTGTGCCATTATTATTGCAATTGTTTAGCATTTGTTAAGTACTCAATCATTGTATGAAATTCGCCAAATTGTGCGCATCTGCCATTTAAATGGTTTGTTAGCTCATTTTCTCTGTCTGTATCTTCTACATCAAAAATGAAAAAATCTATCAAAGCTTTCCTCTTTTCATTCAATAGTGAAGAATCAAGCCGCATAACATTAATTGTTTCGGTGCCTCTATCATCTACTGCCTCTATTATTCCGTCCAATTGATAACTAAAATGTGTATGACAATCCTCCTCAATAGGAGAAACAAGCAATTTTGAATATAAATTTTGTTTCCTATGTCCACAATGTTCGCCAAAAGCTCCTGTAGGCTCTTTGACACACGACAAATGCAAATTATTATACACTAATTGATGCTGTGGGAATTGGGCATTATCCTTTGGCTTAAAATGCTCAATGTGACTATTATGTGACGAGATACGACATTCGCAATAACAGCAAATATATTTTTGTTCTATTATCAATGAATCTTTGAGCTTTTGCTTTGGCTCTCCCTGTAAGTCTCCGTACCCTAATTTGGGATTTGATGACTTCCACTGGCTCAATTCAATAGGTTCTCTTCCTTTTAATATATGCTTCATATTCGCTATCTGCTTACTGTAGTTTCAATATTTTTCTTACACGAACTAATTCAGGCAATTCAGGAGACAATTCAGACAATTGCTTGCAGAGCGTCTTTGCCTCAATAATATTATTTTCTTTAATTGCTGTATATATTTGTCGTATAACAGCCTCAATCTCCTTTGGTAGCTCATTTTCAAGCGCCATCAAATCTTTCATAATCACTGATGTTGGCAGTCCATATCCTACTTCACTCTGCGATACGGATACAAGTCCATCAACAAAGTTCAGTATTCGTAAAGTCTCACTTGCAATATTTGTGACCACAAGTGGAGAGTGTGTTGTAACTACAAACTGTACATTTGGAAATACTTGGGTCAAACGCAAAGCTATATCTGTTTGCCACCTTGGATGCAGGTGTAAATCAAGCTCATCTATCAATACAATACCTTCACCCATAAGAGGGTCTTTAAGTATAGTATTTGCCAGTACCAATCTCCTACATAAATCTCCAATCATAGCTATATATATTTTTTCTCCATCAGATAGCTGATCTATACGTAGGTCTATACCAGATTTATTTACTAGCATTTGAAGCGGATTTCGTCTTACTCTTATATTTTTATATTCTGGAAGAAAGATTTCTAAAGCTCGTCTTACTGTTGATAGTTCTCTGCCTGGTTCGAAATCTTCTTTTTCGCCAAAAAGTTCATAAAAAAGCCCACCTTCAAGCCTAAATCTTTCATTTTCAATATCTTCCTGATTTCTAAACCATTCAAAGAAAGTACGAAAGCTGGCATCACCATTAAGAGATTCATTATAAGTTTCAAATAAGTCGAAAATATGTGATTTGCTAACTCGAAGAGGAATATCCAGCACTGCACGGCGCACACCGTAGTGAACAAAAATAGGTATTGAGGTTTTTAGAAGTGTAGATTCTATATTGGTTCTAATTCCTGCACAGTAATCATTTAAATACCCAAGTTCAGCAGATTGTGTTTTTGCCAATCCTTTTTTTGTCTTATTAGGGATTGCTATTGAATTGATGTCATCAAAAGAAGCTATAACTAAGCCATCTCTTTTTCCTAAATAGAGCTCATGTTCATCAATATACCTCCCTTGTCCTTTGGGATTTTTTATTCTGGCAATTATCCAGCTTAAGCATAGCGAAATAGCATCAAGAATGGCTGATTTTCCAGATCCATTGCCGCCAAGAATAACCGTCATTCTTTTGTCGAAAATGATTTCTGTAGTTTTATGGCCTCGATAGTTTACGAGATTAATTTTGTCAATTTTCATATCCTCTACTTATTTTAGTTTCCATCTAATTGTAAATATCTCTTCTTGACTTACCTTCTGCGCCAACATTTTATCTACAATTGGTAAGTAGGTTTCTTTCTTTTCATCCACCTCGTCTTGTGCCTCCCCGACATTCCTATTAGCTCCTCCAAGAGTGTAATTTTTTTTGGCGCTCCTGAATAATCAAACACAAGCGCTTTGACAGGATTTTCTCCTGCTCCAGCATGGCCATTATGATAAGTAAAACTATAATTAGCTTCACTACAATCAGCATTTTCACCCAATGCGTAAGCGGTAAGTTGCCAAAGACATTTCTCAAAAAGCGATATATTTCTTCTGCTGGTAGCAAAATTGGTTCTTAACTTCTCGTGTACCGATTCGTCAAAATTTTCAAGTAAGGTAGCACGTGCGTTTATCATCTTGTCAGATATTTGATCTTGCATCTCTGTTTGCAAAACATCAAATGCCTTCTGGATATCATTGGCAGGAAGCTGACGAGTTAAGTAATGAGCAAAATACTTTGCGTGGTATGATGATAATTTTATCACAATTTTTTATTTGTTTCCCTTTTTTATCATCATTGATTTTTTTTAAAACGCAAAGTTAATAAAACCATCCTAAACAAACTAATTATAGGGATACAAGAGAGTGGCATAAATAAGAGAATAAATTTTTAGATATCGAAGGGTAGGTGCCAAATTTATTTCTTGACAATCGGGCGATTATTTCTTTGTCAAATATGTACGGTCTTATTCAGCAAATAAAAATCCAGGATAGTCATTGCCGCCATTGCTTCAACTATGGGTACTGCCCTAGGCAATACGCAGGAATCATGTCTGCCTTTGGCTTTCAACACAACATCTTTCCCTGATTTATCTACTGTTTCTTGTTCCATAAGTATTGTTGCTACAGGCTTAAATGCTACCCTAAAGTAAATATCTTCACCACTAGAGATGCCTCCCTGAATACCTCCTGAATGATTGGTTTTAGTCTTTATTTTACCATCTTCTGTACCATAAAAAATATCATTGATCTCTGATCCTCTGTGTTGAACCCCCTCAAAACCCAGGCCATACTCAAAGCCCTTAACGGCATTGATACCCAGCATAGCTGCAGCCATAGCTGCATGCAACTTATTGAAAACGGGTGCGCCCAAACCTACAGGAACTCCCGTGCAAACGCAGGTAATAATGCCTCCAATGGTATCTCCCGTGGATTTTACTTCATGAATTAGTTTGATCATCTCTTGCGCAACATCCAAATCTGGACAGCGTACAGGCGTTGATTCTATTTTGTTGAGATCGAGTTCGGTATATGCTTTGCTTACCCGCACAGACCCCACTTGCGAAGTATATGCTTTTATGTCGATACCAATTTCTTTGAGGGCCAATTTGGCAAGAGCTCCAGCCACACAGCGAGAAATGGTTTCGCGTGCCGAAGATCTGCCCCCTCCTCTGTGGTCGCGGTGTCCATACTTGGTTTGATAGGTATAATCGGCATGCGAAGGACGATACAAGTCCTTCATATTGTCGTAATCAGCAGAGTGTTGATTGTTGTTGCGAATTATAAATCCTATGGGTACTCCTGTTGTTTTTCCTTCAAAGATACCCGAAAGAAATTCAACCTTGTCAGATTCTTTTCTGGGCGTTGTGATAGAGGACTGTCCTGGCTTACGCCGGTCCAATTCTGCTTGAATAAATTCCAAATCCATAGAGATGCCTGGGGGGCAACCATCAATCACCCCACCAACGGCTTCTCCGTGTGATTCACCAAAGGAAGTTAATCTAAATATATTTCCAAAAGTATTCATCCGTTTTTTTTAATCTTTAGCAACAATCACAAGATCCTGTGGTTTCACATCCGCAAGACCCTGTGGTTTCAGGCTCTTCTTCGGTGCCACAACTGCCACATCCTCCGCTTGAGCAACCGCAACCACCTTCTGAAGATCCAGCACTTAAGGCTACGATTTCTTCGGCAGTGGCTTCACGAACTTCTATGATGCTCCCTTCAAAATGCAAGGTTTCCCCCGCCAAGGGATGATTGAAATCCATTATCACAATCTCGTCTTTTACTTCTACAACTGCGCCATTCATCTTATTGCCATTGGAATCCATCATAGGAACTATAAGTCCCTCAGCTATTTTTTCGTTGTCAAATTCACCTTCAACTTCAAATATATTTTTGGGTAATTCTACGATATGATCATCCTCAAAGGAACCATAGGCTTGCTCTGGAACAAGGGAAAAAGAAAAAGTATCCCCTTTTTTTAATCCTAATACCTGCTTCTCGAAAGCATCAAGCATCATGCCCATACCACTAATAAAAGTTAGTGGATTTTCTGCCGTTGCTTTTTCCATCAACTCTCTCTCTTCTTGTTCTCCAACATTCAAATCATAGCTTAGAGAAACAAATTTATTATCAGAAATTTTCATAAATACCTTTATTAATTATTACAAGTGACAAAGATAATCATTTAGACTTAAAAACAAATTAATGAAAAATATATTTTAATTGACAGCATATCTTCGGAGTTTATACTTCTTTAAATAAGTGGGGATAGAAGTACGGCTTTTTTTAATTTGTCGAGAGCTTCTTCTAGTACCGATTTGGGGCAAGCTATGTTAAGACGCATATATCCAGAGCCTTCTGATCCAAACATAGCCCCATTATTGAGTGCCAATCCTGCATCATTTATAAATAAGGAGACTAAGGCCTCTTGGTTTAGGTTTAATCCGTTGCAGTCTAGCCATATAAGGAAAGATGCCTGAGGAATATGTGCCTTTATTTGCGGCAATTCTTTTTTAAGAAAATTGTCGACAAATAATATATTACCTTCTACATAAGCTAGCATTTGCTTGAGCCATTCTGCACCGTTTTCATAGGCTGCTTGTGTGGCAACATACGCAAATAAGTGTGCTTGATTGAGCTCGCTGGCCACCAAGAAACTAAAAAAACTTTCCCGTATTTTTTCGTTGGGTACAATAGCAAAAGAGCTTACGATGCCAGCAATATTAAATGTCTTGCTAGGAGCCATAAATGTGATGCTATTTTCTCGTGCTTGTTCCGACACGCTGGCGAAGGGTATGTGTTTGTTTCCGAAAAGTGCCATGTCGGAATGTATCTCATCCGAAATAACTAGAATATTGTGTTTGTAGCAAATTTCTGCCAATCTTTTTAAGCAGGCCTTATCCCAGGTGACTCCTATGGGGTTGTGTGGGTTGCAGAGAATAAGTATTTTGCAATTTGAATCTACTATCGTTTCGAGATGTTCCAAATCCATAATGTAAGCACCATTTTCTAGCTTCAAAGGATTCATAACAAGCTCTCTATGGTGCATAGTAGGCACATGGTGAAATGGATGATAAACGGGAGGTTGAATAATTATTTTATCCCCAGGTTTTGTAAAATTTATAATCGTAAAAGCAATTCCTTTCACAATGCCGGGAATAAAACTAAGCCATTCATTGTCAACCTTCCAAGCATGATGATGATCCAACCACGAAGTGATGGAGGATAAATATCCTTCGGAAGGAATGGTATAGCCAAAAACTTCGTGCTCACAGCGTTTTTTCAAGGCATCAACAATAAAGTCGCCTGTACGAAAATCCATATCAGCCACCCACATAGGTATCAAATCTTCTTTGCCAAAGCGTTCTTGAAGAGCATCTGTTTTTAATGCCCCGCTTCCCTTTCTGTCAATTAATTCGTCAAAATTGTATTGTTTCATAATTTTTGGTAATTTTTTGCACAAAAATACTAAAAAACCCCCACTAAACATAGGGGTAGTCTTAAAAACATCTAAATAGGCTCTTATTCATTGTTGTATGGTAAAACTTATATTCTTTAGTTTTGCTTTTTTTAATTACCCACCTAAAACGTTATAAGAGCCTGTTTTTTAATCTCATGATGCTCATTATTAATGAATATTTTCTCTTTGTATCATAGAAAGCTCCTTATACATAAAACTCAGGGGAGTGTTTTTTTTAGCAAGCCTATAATTGCGGACTAAAAATATTAATTGTAAGTAATTTACATCATTTTTATTGTTTTTGTTAGATAACAAGGCAAAAAAACATCAATTCATTTGGAAGTCTAGTATCTTGTACCTAACTTTGTAGAATAGTCAAAAATTTGAAATAGGGTAGGAGAAAGCTTAATTTTATAATTATACTATAAATAGTAATGTATTTGAGCCTTTCTCCACTTAAGAGAAAGGCTTTTTCAGTTCAAATCATTATCTTTGTGCGGATAAATCTATAAAGATTGCACTAAGATTGTACTAAGATTGCACTAAGATTGCACAAATTAATAGGATAAAAAAAAGATGAAAATACAATTAAGAAGTCATACAAGCACCCAGGGCCGCAATATGGCTGGTGCCCGCTCTCTTTGGAGAGCCAACGGAATGAAAGATGAGCAAATGAATAAGCCCCTTATAGCCATTGTCAATTCATTTACCCAATTTGTGCCAGGTCATGTGCATCTGCATGATATTGGTCAATTTGTAAAAGCCGAAATAGAAAAAATGGGCTGTTTTGCTGCCGAGTTCAATACCATTGCCATTGATGATGGCATTGCTATGGGACATGATGGAATGCTTTACTCACTGCCTTCCAGAGATTTAATAGCCGACAGTGTAGAGTATATGGTCAATGCCCACAAGGCGGATGCCATGATATGTATTAGCAACTGCGACAAGATAACTCCAGGCATGCTTATGGCCGCAATGAGGCTTAACATACCCACCATTTTTGTGTCGGGAGGACCTATGGAAGCAGGCAAGCTCGATGGCAAGCAGCTAGATTTGGTAGATGCCATGGTGAGTGCTGCCGATGCTAGTGTGAGCGACGATCAGTTAAAACGCATAGAACATGCGGCCTGCCCAACCTGCGGATCGTGCTCGGGAATGTTTACAGCCAACTCCATGAACTGCCTCAATGAGGCAATAGGCCTTGCCCTGCCAGGCAATGGTACTATAGTTGCGACACACGAAAATCGCAAAAAACTCTTTGTAGATGCCGCCCAACAAATTGTACAAAACGCATACAAATATTATCAAGAAGGCGATGCCTCTGTTTTGCCTCGCAGCATTGCCAGTAAGGCAGCCTTCATCAATGCAATGACAGTAGATATTGCCATGGGAGGATCTACCAATACCATTCTTCACCTATTGGCAATGGCACAAGAGGCCGAAGTAGACTTCACTATGGAAGATATAGACCAGCTTTCGCGCAAAACACCCTGTCTATGTAAGGTGGCTCCCAATTCTCCCAAATACCACATACAGGATGTGAATCGTGCAGGGGGCATTATGGGCATATTGTCAGAATTGGCTAAGGCAAATATGGTAGATACCAATGTTTTTAGAGTCGACGGGTTTAGCCTAGCACAGGCCATTGAACACTACGACATAACAGGTAAAAAAGCCGATGAAAAGGCGATATTGAAATACAAATCGGCACCCGCCAATAGGTTCAATTTGGTGATGGGTTCGCAGAGTGAATATTTTGCCGAATTAGATACCGATAGGGAGGCAGGATGCATAAGAAATGTAGCCAATGCCTACAGTGCAGATGGAGGATTGGCGGTACTCAAAGGAAATATTGCCATAGATGGGTGCGTTGTCAAAACAGCAGGAGTAGACAAGGACATACTTCGTTTCAAGGGAAATGCCAAGGTCTTTGATTCTCAAGATGCCGCTTGCAAGGGCATACTAAAGGATGAGGTGAAGGCCGGAGATATTGTAGTCATCGTATACGAGGGCCCTAGGGGAGGTCCAGGCATGCAAGAAATGCTTTATCCTACCTCCTATATAAAATCCAAGCACCTAGGAAAGTCTTGTGCCCTGATTACAGACGGCAGATTTTCGGGAGGTACTTCGGGACTTTCCATAGGACACATATCGCCAGAAGCTGCTGCCGGAGGAAATATAGCCTTAGTAAGGGATAATGACGTAATAGAAATTGACATCCCCGCCAGAAGCATACAATTGATGGTCTCTGATGATGAATTAAGCAAACGAAGAGATCAAGAATTGCAAAAAGGAAATAAAGCGTTTAAAGCCCAAGATAGGGAAAGAAAGGTATCTAAAGCTCTAAGAGCCTATGCTTCAATGGTGAGTTCAGCAGATAAGGGAGCAGTTAGAATGATTGAATAAAATAAATGTATACAATTAGTTTTTGAAAATGGATAATAACAAAATTACTGGTAGTGAGGCATTACTACGCTCTTTATCGCAGGAAGGAGTCGAAATTATTTTTGGCTACCCTGGAGGTGCTATTATGCCCGTGTTCGACAGTCTTTACGATTTTAGAGATAAGATAAAGCATGTATTGGTACGTCACGAGCAAGGGGCTACTCATGCCGCCCAAGGTTATGCTAGGGTTTCGGGCAAGGTGGGAGTTGCGCTGGTGACCTCAGGCCCAGGAGCCACCAATGCCATCACAGGCGTTGCCGATGCCATGATAGACAGTACTCCTATGGTAGTAATATGTGGACAGGTAGTTTCTTACCTGCTGGGAACGGATGCCTTTCAAGAAACCGATGTGGTAGGTATTTCGCAGCCCATTTCTAAGTGGGCATACCAAATAAGGAGGCCCGAGGATATTGCCTGGGCTGTAGCCAGGGCGTTTTATATAGCCTCCACGGGAAGGCCTGGCCCTGTGGTACTCGACCTTGCAAAAGATGCACAAATAGGCCTTGTTGATTATGCCTATAAAAAAGAAAAACATATAAGGAGCTATTTCCCTGTTCCAGAAATGGATGCCACGCAAATACAAAAGGCTGCCAAGCTTATCAATGAATCAAAAAAACCATTAGCATTGGTAGGGCAGGGCGTTATATTGGGAAATGCAGAAAAAGAACTACTTGCTTTCTTGAGAAAGGCTGATATTCCTGCCGCCTGGACTATTCTTGG
Source organism: Bacteroidales bacterium (assembly GCA_003851245.1). Classification (GTDB taxonomy): domain Bacteria; phylum Bacteroidota; class Bacteroidia; order Bacteroidales; family Azobacteroidaceae; genus BHEP01. The sequence goes on from BHEP01000010.1 coordinate 27,579, forward strand.
ATTGTCGGCAATGCCTTCGGACGAAGAATTGAATGTAGGCATGCTGGGCATGCACGGCAATGTGGGTCCAAATATAAAAACCAATGAGTGTGATGTATTGATTGCCATAGGTATGCGCTTTGACGACAGGGTTACAGGCAATTTAAATACCTACGCCAAACAGGCAAAAATCATTCATTTTGATATTGATCCTGCCGAAATAGATAAAAATGTAAAAGCAGACGTGCCCCTACTAGGCAATGCCAAGCAAACCTTGTCAGAAGTCACAAAACTTTTAAAAGACAATAAACATACAGGCTGGAGGGCAGAATTTAAACCCTTCGAGGATAGCGAATACCAAAGAGTTATCAAGGGTGAGCTGTTTCCCCAATCGGGAATGATAAAAATGGGAGAGGTGGTGCGTAAGGTAAGCGAGGCTACAAACAACGATGCCATATTGGTAACCGATGTGGGGCAAAACCAGATGATGGGCGTGCGCTATTTTAAGTTCAAGCAAACACGCAGCAACGTTACCTCTGGAGGCCTTGGCACCATGGGCTTTGGACTTCCTGCCGCCATTGGTGCCAAATTTGGTGCCCCCGATCGTACCGTATGCCTCTTTGTGGGCGATGGTGGTATTCAAATGACCATTCAAGAGCTGGGAATTATACTGCAAACCAAGGTTGATATAAAAATAATATTGCTAAACAACCATTTTTTAGGAATGGTAAGGCAATGGCAGGAGCTATTTTTCAAAGAGCGATATTCTGAAACGGTGATGTGCAATCCCAATTTTATTCAGATAGCACAGGCCTATGGCATTGCAGCAAAAAAAATAAGTGAGAGGGCAGACTTAGATGCTGCCATAGGCGAAATGCTACAAACAAAGGGCTCGTTTTTGCTAGAAGTGGAGGTCGAACAAAAAGGCATGGTTTACCCTATGATACCCGCAGGATCTTGTGTGACCAATGTATTGCTGGGAGACGAGGAAAATTAATTATTAAAATCAAAGTATGGAAACTTCAACATTATATACGGTAACCATTTTTTCGGAAAATGCAGTTGGACTGCTCAATCAAATTACGATTATATTCAATCGTAGGAGACTTAATATAGAAACGCTTTCGGTTTCGCCATCGGCACTAAAAGGTATACACAAGTTTACAGTCACCACCTTTTCTACACAGGATATTATCGACAAGGTAGTTAAGCAGATAGATAAACGTGTAGAAATACTTAAGGCATATTACAATACAGATGAAGAATTGATACACCAAGAAATAGCATTATATAAGGTTTCAACGGAAAAATTTATTCAATTAAAAAATAGTGAGGGCATTATTCGCAAATATAATGCGCGTATTTTGGACATCACAGAAATATGGACAGTAATAGAAAAAACAGGGCACTATGACGAAACGCAAGACTTGTTTGAAAAGCTGCGTGATAAAATAGGTGTATTGCAGTTTATTCGCTCTGGACGTGTGGCTATAACCAAATCTAATGTCGAACGACTCAGCGATATGCTATCGTGGATAGAAGCCAAAAAAGACAATAAATAATAGACAATAAATAATCAGAGACTAAATAATAGGCAAGAAATAAATAGGCAAGAAATAATCAGAGACTAAATAATCAGAGACTAAATAATAGAGACTAAATAAATAATTTCATAATTAATTTTTATAAAGAATGGCAATAATGAATTTTGGAGGGGTAGACGAAAGTGTAGTTACCCGTGAAGAGTTTCCATTAGAAAAAGCAAGGGAAGTATTAAAAAATGAGGTCATCGCCGTTATCGGTTATGGCGTGCAAGGACCAGGGCAGTCGCTCAACCTGCGCGACAATGGATTTACGGTAATCGTGGGTCAGCGCAAGGGCGGTAAAACCTGGGACAAGGCCATTGCTGATGGATGGGTTCCTGGCGAAACACTTTTCGAGATTGAAGAGGCTTGCAAAAAAGCAACAATCATTCAGTACCTACTGTCGGATGCTGCACAAATAGAGGTTTGGCCTACCATCAAACCCCTGCTAACAAAGGGAAAGGCCCTATATTTTTCTCATGGCTTCGGCATCACCTATAAGGAAAGAACGGGTATTATTGCCCCTAGTGATGTAGATGTTATCTTGGTTGCTCCCAAGGGCTCGGGCACTTCTTTGCGCCGTATGTTCTTGGAGGGTAGGGGATTGAACTCTAGCTTTGCCGTTTTTCAAGATGCCACAGGTCGCGCCAGAGAGCGTGCCGTAGCCTTGGGTATTGGTGTAGGTTCGGGCTATCTTTTTGAGACCGATTTCAAACGCGAGGTGTTTTCTGACCTTACCGGCGAACGCGGTACGCTGATGGGAGCTATACAGGGTATTTTATCTGCCCAATATGAGGTGCTGCGTGAAAACGGGCACAGTCCTTCCGAAGCTTTCAACGAAACCGTAGAAGAGCTGACACAATCCTTGATGCCCCTCTTTGCAGAAAATGGTATGGACTGGATGTATGCCAACTGTTCGACAACTGCTCAGCGTGGCGCTCTGGATTGGATGACTCCTTTTCACGACGCTACAAAGCCTGTTTTCCAAAAACTTTATGACGAAGTAGCCTCTGGAAATGAGGCTCAGCGCTCTATAGATAGCAATTCTAAGAGCGACTATCGCGAAAAACTGGAGGAGGAATTGAAGGCCTTGAGAGAAAGTGAAATGTGGCGCACAGGTGCCGTAGTTCGTAAGCTGCGCCCAGAGAATAGCTAAAAGTTTAGTTTTATCATTAAGCTGACAAAAATAAAACGGATACCTCGCTCAAAATAGTAAGGGTCCGTTTTTTTATGTCCGCTTTTTATGTCAGTTTTTATGTCCGTATTAAACCTTTTGAGTGTTTTTGAGTCTTAATTCATAAATAAAGGAATAAAAAACAATTTATAGAAGTCCCGTGAATGTATTTCAAAATAATTTAGTAAGGTAGCATGAGTAAGAAAACAAAGATTATATTGATCATCATCATTGCCGCATTTATAGTAGGAATGGCATTTTATCCAAGAATAAAAAGTCAACTCTCTTCTGGCGAAAGTGTGGATAAGTTGAGTCCAAACAATCCTCCAGCAGGTCTTGCCAACAAGGCTCTAAATGTTAATGCCATTGTATTAAAATATGAAAATATAAGCGACATATTCAGAACAAAAGGAGTATTAATTCCCGATGAAGAGGTAGATCTTTCTTTTGAAACTTCGGGGAAAATAACCAAGTTTTATTTTAAAGAAGGATCGCATATAAAAAGAGGAGATTTACTTGCCACGGTCAATGATAAGGCCTTGCAGGCAGAATTGAAAAAATTAAAAGCCCAGCTACCTCTAGCCCAAGATAGGGTCTTTCGCCAGCAATCGCTCCTAGCAAAAGATGCCGTTAGCCAAGAAGCCTTTGAATCGGTATCCACCGACCTTGAGAAACTCAATGCAGATATTGAGTTGGTAAAAGCAAAAATCGAACTAACGGAGCTTAGAGCCCCCTTCGACGGACTTATAGGTTTGCGCCTGGTTAGTGAGGGTACTTACGCCTCTCCCCTCACCATTATAAGCAAACTAACAAAGATTATTCCCTTAAAAATAGAATTTTCAGTAAACGAAAGGCAGGCCAACGAAATAAAGGCGGGCACAAAACTAATTTTCTCCCTTAGCGACGATCTCAATAAGTACCAAGCATCGGTATATGCTGTGGAATCAAATTTGGATAAACAAACCCTAAGCCTTAAGGCCAGAGCATTGTATCACAATGCGGATGGAAAACTCAAACCTGGACATTCTACCAACATAGAGATAAATTTATCGGAAATAAAAAATACATTACTCATACCCAGCCTCGCTACAATAGCCGAAATGGGACGCGACATTGCCTATATTTACAAGGATGGCAAGGCCCACAGGGTAGATTTGAAAAAAGGAATGCGCACAGCATCGTCTATACAGATAGTAGAGGGGCTTAATCTTGGAGATACTCTCTTGATTACTGGTCTTATGCAATTGCGTGATGGATTGCCCGTAAGTATAGACAAGCTAGATTAATTAGCAATTAATTATATGAATATCTCAGAAATTAGCATACGAAGACCTGTATTATCTACAGTTTTTATTTTAATAATATTCTTGTTAGGAGTAGTTGGATACCGCTATTTGGGCGTTAGAGAATTTCCTAATGTCGACAATCCCATCATTACCGTCAATGTGACTTATCCGGGAGCCAATGCCGATATTATAGAAAACCAAATTACTGAACCCCTAGAACAAAATATCAATGGCATACCTGGTATTCGCTCTCTATCAAGCAGTAGCAGTCAGGGCTATAGTAGTATAACGGTAGAGTTTGATATAGACATTGATTTAGAAACCGCCGCCAATGATGTGCGCGATAAGGTGTCGCGAGCCCAGCGGTATTTGCCTAGAGATTGCGATCCTCCAACGGTAGCCAAGGCCGATGCCGATGCCAATCCCATAATACAAATCACCATCCAAAGTGACAAACGATCTCTGCTAGAATTGAGTGAGATTGCAGAACTAACAGTAAAAGAACGCTTGCAGACCATACAAAATGTAAGTGGCGTTGAGATATGGGGCGAAAACCGCTACTCCATGCGTTTGTGGCTAGACCCAGTTAAAATGGCTGCATACCGCATAACTCCTATGGATGTAAAAAATGCCATTGATAGGGAAAATGTGGAACTTCCCTCTGGAAGCATAGAGGGCGATATGATAGAACTAACCATCAGAACTATGGGTTTGATGCAGAGCCCCGAAGAATTTAACAATCTAATTATCAGGGAAGACAATTACAATATAGTACGATTTAGAGATATAGGCATGGCGGAGCTGGATACCGAAAATCGCAAAAATATCCTGCGACGCAATGGCATTCCCATGGTAAGTACCGTCATCATTCCCCAGCCAGGAGCCAATCAGATAGATATTTCGGACGAAACAATGCTGCGCATGGAGCAAATGCGCAAAGACCTACCCGAGGATGTCTTGATAGATGTTGTTTTCGACAACACCAAATTTATTCGCTCATCGATAAAAGAGGTAGAGAACACTATTTATATAGCATTTTTTTTGGTGGTTTTTGTTATTTTTTTCTTCCTTCGCGACTGGCGAGTTACGCTAGTGCCTTGTGTGGTGATACTGGTATCTTTGGTTGGCTCGTTTTTTGTGATGTATGTTGCAGGATTTTCCATCAATGTATTATCTATGCTGGCTATTGTGCTGGCAGTAGGCTTGGTTGTTGATGATGCCATAGTTGTTACCGAAAATATTTATTTAAAGATAGAGGGGGGTATGAAGCCCCTAGATGCTGGAATAGAAGGGTCTAAAGAGATCTTTTTTGCAGTAATTTCAACCACCATCACTCTGGTTGCCGTATTTTTTCCCATAGTTTTTTTAGAGGGCATGACGGGGCGCTTGTTTAGAGAATTTAGCATTGTCATTTCGGGAGCCATCATTATATCGTCCTTTGTGGCACTTACATTCACACCAATGCTATCGACCAAGCTTTTTAAAAGGCGAGAAAAACCTAATTGGCTTTACAGCAAAACGGAAGGTTTTTTTCAGGGCATGAATGACATATATCAGCGCTCACTGATTTTTTTCTTGAAATATAAAATTATCTGCTTTCCTATAATTGCTCTTACTCTGGTATTAATATTTTTGCTGGTATCGAACATACCCTCCGAAATGGCTCCCTTGGAAGATAGGTCGCAGATAAGCATCAGAACATCTGTTCCCGAAGGTGCTACCTTCGAGTTTTCTAGGAATTATTCTGATAAAATATCGGAAATTGTAGATGCAAAAGTGCCCGAACGTATATCCAACATTCTTATTGTGAGAAGTGGTTGGGGAATGATAAGGCTTATTTTGCCCGATATTAACCAGCGGCAACGCAGCCAAATGGAGATAGCCGACGAGCTCTCCAAGGTGCTGAGGAAAGAAACTGAGGCGCGCGCTTTTGTGCAACAGCAATCGACCTTTGGAGGGCGGCGTTCAAGCATGCCCATACAATACGTTTTGCAAGCTCCCAACATTAAGAAGTTAGAGGAGTTTATTCCCCTATTTATGCAGAAAGTACAGGAAAATCCCAAGCTGCAAATGGCCGATGTAAATTTGAAATTTACAAAACCCGAAACCCGCATCCTCATCGATAGAGAGAAGGCAGCCTTGCTGGGGGTGAGCACTCGCGATATAGGACAAACACTACAATATGCACTCAGCGGTCAGCGTATGGGCTATTTTTATATGAATGGCAAACAATATCAAATACTGGGAGAGATAAATCGTCAACAGCGCAATACACCGCTTGACTTGCGGTCTATTTATCTAAAAAATGAAAGTGGCAACATGATTCAACTAGACAATCTGGTAGAACTGGAAGAGAGCGTAGCCCCTCCACAGCTGTATCGCTACAACCGCTTCAATTCGGCCACCATCTCCTCAGGCATGGCAGAGGGCGTTACCATTGGCGAAGGTTTGGATGAAATGGACAAAATAGCCAAGGAGGTATTGGACGAAACCTTCCGCACAGCACTCACCGGCGACTCCAAGGATTTTCGTGAGAGCTCATCAAGTTTGATGTTTGCCTTCGTTATGGCCATTGTATTGATATTTTTAATACTGTCTGCTCAGTTTGAGAGCTTCAAAGATCCCCTTATCATAATGCTAACAGTTCCCTTGGCAATGGTGGGAGCACTCACATTTATGTATTTTGGAAATATAACAATGAATATATTTAGTCAAATTGGCATAATTATGCTCATTGGCTTGGTAGCAAAAAATGGTATTCTTATTGTAGAGTTTGCCAATCAAGGGCAAGAATCAGGAATGAGCAAGTTGGATGCAATACAAAGAGCTTCGGTACAGCGTTTGCGCCCAATTTTGATGACTAGCTTTTCTACAATATTAGGCCTGCTACCCCTGGCCTTTGCCAGTGCCGAAGGGGCAAATGGACGTGTTGCTATGGGAGTTGCCGTGATTGGAGGTATGCTAGTTTCAACATTTCTAAGTATATTTGTAGTGCCAGCAATGTATATGTTTATTTCTACCCAAAGAAAAAAATAAGATTGTTTGTAATTATTTATTATTATTATTATTATAAATATCAAGTATCATTCATTATTAATATATGTGGCGATTTACAATTTTGTTATTATTTTTATCAAGCCTGCTCTCTGCACAGGAAGTATACGATCTGAAGCGCTGTATAGAACTGGGCTTGGAGCGAAACTACGACATTAAAATTGTACGAAACAATCAGGAGATTGCAGACAATAATTTTAGTATAGGAAATGCTGGATACCTACCGCAGCTCGATTTGGATGGCTCTTATTCGGGCTCATTGAGCGATAGGGAGCAAAAACTTAGGGATGTTGCTAGCGTTTCAAGCAACAATGGGGTGCATGACCAAAGGCTCAATACCGGTATCAATATAAGCTGGACAGTATTCGATGGCTTTAATATTCAGACCTCCTACAATAGACTCAGAGAATTGCAGCAAGTGGGTCAGCTAAATACCAGACTAACAATAGAGAATTTTATTTCTAATATTGCTGTAGAATATTACAATTACGTACAACAAAACATACGCTTAAAAAATCTTCTCTTGGCAGTAAAACTTTCCAGAGAGCGTTTGCGAATTGTAGAAGCGCGATATAATATAGGCTCCATGTCGAGGCTAGACCTGCAACAAGCAAAGGTAGATTTCAATGCCGACAGTTCCAAGCAAATAAAACAATACGAAATATTATTTGTATCACAAACAAGACTCAACATGATGATGGCTGCCGACAATGTCGAACAAGTTCTTACAATTACCGATTCTATAATAGGTTTTAATGATGCACTCGATAAAAATGAAATATGGCAAAAAGCACTGAATGCCAATTCCTACCTGCTACTCTCACAAAAAGAGCAGCAATTGAGTATACTCGAGCTCAAGGCTGCCCAAAGTCAAAACTATCCATATCTCAAATTGAATGGGGGATATGCTTACACCAAAAATATATATGAAGTAGGAGCCAGCGATTGGCAAAAAAATATAGGATTCAATTATGGGCTTAGCATAGGCTACAATCTATTTGATGGTTTCAATAGGAAGAGAAAGCAAAAAAATGCCAAAATACAAATTCAAAATACAGCACTGCAATACCAGCACTTGCAGCTATCTGTTGAAGCCGACTTGTCGAATGCTTGGATGGCCTACAAAAATAATATCAGACTGCAGAGCTTGGAAAAAGAAAACCTCGAAGCTGCCCATGAAAATTATGATATAGCCATAGAACGCTACAAACTAGGCGATTTGTCGGGAATAGAGCTCCGAGAAGCACAAAACAGCCTGCTAGAAGCCGAAGAAAGACTTGTGCAGGCCGAGTATAGCATCAAACTATGCGAAATATCTCTTATACAAATTAGTGGTGAACTTGTGTCATATGTCAGGTAAAATAAGTACTTTTGCCCGCTATTTACGACAAATACGTAGATATAAAATATATAAATATGAAAGGTTTTGAGAAGCTAAATTTTAGTAATGCCACTGTAGATCAGATTTTTACAAGCTCGTTTGATATTTGTGTTCAATTCGGTATTAAATTGGTAATTGCATTGCTAGTATTGTTTGTAGGGAAAAAAATAATCAATTATCTCAACAAAATATTTGTAACTCTTTTGAAAAAAAAGGAGATAGAACCTTCGGTAGAGTCTTTCCTGCGAAGTTTGGTAAATATCTCTCTCACAATAGTTTTGTCCTTATTTGTTATAAGTATTCTAGGAGTAGACAATAGCTCAATCATCGCACTTTTGGCTTCAGGGGGAGTTGCGGTTGGTTTTGCTATAAGTGGCACCTTGCAAAATTTTGCGGGAGGGGTAATGATTCTATTGTTTAAACCTTACCGTATAGGTGATTATATCGAAGCCCAAAATCAAGGAGGTACCGTAAAAGAGATACAAATATTCAATACCGTATTGATCACTGCCGACAACAAAACGGTGTACATACCCAACGGAGGCTTGGCAACGGGCGTGGTTACTAATTTATCGAGGCAAGAAAATCGACGACTGGAAATAATTATCGGCGTTGGTTATGGTCAGAGCTTTGACCGCGTTAAATTGGTTATCGAAAAAATTCTCAATAATGAGCCAAAAGTACTCAAAGATCCCGAGTTTTTAGTAGCCCTGCATAAACTAAATAGCAGCTCTGTAGATATAGTGATTAGGGCTTGGACTAAAAAAGAAAATTACTGGGATGTTTATTTTAACCTCAATAAGCAAATTTATGAGATATTTTCTAAGGAAAATATTGATATACCATTCCCTCATATGACTGTACATATGGCTAAAAAATTGTAAATCGTAAAATTTTAACCTCTTTATTCAAGGCCTCAAGTATATAAATAAGTCCTATCTATATGCAAGAATATATTTTAATATTCCTTGGTATCATTTAACATAGTAAATATATCATTTAGCGCACAAACAAGCTGTGTTTTAGACCTACCTTTGTTGCATAAATTATTGAAGATATAATAAATATTTATATTTATGCTATTTAGAAAAACACTCTTTGCCTGTTTATGCCTTTGTGCCCCTAGTCTTGCAAGTGCCCAATACGCACAGAAATCCTGGGAAACCATTCAAGAATATTTTCAGACAATTCCGCTTTCGGTGCGTCCCAATCCTCTTTGGTTTTGGAACAACACCAGGGTAGAGCCCCACGAGCTAAAAAAACAAATAGCTCAAGCCCAAGCAACAGGCTATGGGGGCTTGAGCATCCTGCCTTTTGGCAAAAACTTTAGTCCCGAATATCTCTCCGACGAGTATTTTGAATTGTACAGAGTATGTATCGAAGAAGCCAAAAGGCTAGGGATGAGTCTGTGGCTCTATGATGAGTACGGTTTTCCCAGTGGCAGTGGCGGCTTGTTGAATGCTGATGGCATTAGTCGCTTTGAACTCAAGCACCCTTCGCACACAATAAAGCGTTTGGACAAAGAGGAATATCCTGTATTAGAAAATACAAAAACCGCAATCGCAATTCCCGAAGGTATATTGATGGCTGCCATTGCCATGGATAGTATCAATCTTAGGCGTATAGACATAAGTAGTGCTATAAAAGAAGGAGTGCTTGGCTGGAATGTGCCACAAGGCAATTGGAAAGTGCTGTTTTTTATGTGCCGCCCAGACATAGGTATAGTCGACTACATGGACAAAGAAGCCGTAGGCTTGTACATCAATATGACGCACGATGAATACTACAAGCGCTTCAAGAGCCATTTCGGAACCACCATAGTCGGCACTTTCTTTGACGAACCTACCCTGTATCATGCTAAGGGAAGGAGCTGGACAGCCAAATTCAACGAGGCTTTTGAAAACAAATACGGATTCTCCCCAGCAAGCTATTACCCTGCATTGTGGTATGATATTGGCGAAGAAACCCAGCAGGCACGCAATTATCTCTTTGGATTGCGTAGCGAACTATATGCCGAAGGCTACACCAAACAGGTAAACGATTGGAGTCGTGCTCATGGAGTTTGGGCCACTGGCCACCAAGACAACGAAGAGGTGGTAAATCCTGTAGGTACGTCGGGCGATTTGATGAAATGTTTTAAATACCTCGATATTCCAGGCATCGATAAAATAGGAGGCGTAGATCGTCCTGCCGAGAAATTCTATAAAATAGTGAGTTCGGCGGCATACAATTGGGATCATTCGATGGCGATGTCAGAAACCTATGGTGCTATGGGAAATATCTCTTGGGATCAGATCTACAACATTGCCATGGATCAGTATGTGAAAGGTATCAATCTGCTCATTCCACATGCCGTGTGGTACGACACAAGTATGGTAGTGTTCAAACCCGAACTATCATCCAAAAGCCCAATATACGGCAAGGGGCTTCCTGCATATACCGATTATTTGGGACGACTCAATACGCTCATGCAAAACGATGCCCGATGGATGGGCGACATCGCCATCTTGTATCCTATACAGACCATGCAGGGCGATCACTACATGGATGGCCCATTGGGACATTATAGCGGAGGAGTAGAAATGGCAGATATGGATTACATAGATCTTGGCGTGACACTCTTCGATAGCCTAGCCCACGACTTCATGTTTATACACCCCGAGGTGCTAGACGCAAAATGCCAAGTCGAGGGTGATCTATTAATTCTAAACAATGAGGTGCAATACAATAGCTTTTCGATATTGATGCTGCCAGCTTGCAAAACAATATCCTTGAGCAACCTTCAAAAGGTAGAGGCTTTTGTGAAATCTGGAGGGAAACTTATATTTACCTCACAACTGCCCCAAAAGGCTAGCCTAGCCAAAGACGACAAGGAAGTTAGACGCATTGTAGATAAAATGCTATCTTCTAAAAAAGAGAGAGCCATATTTGTAAAAGAACCTACCATTGTCAATATCAAAGCAGCATTGAAACACCTAAAAGCGGACTTCGACCTACGATTTACATCCGCCCATCGCGCAAAAAATGTGCACAAGATGGTATCTGGAAAGAATATATGGTTCTTTGCCAATACCCAAATGATGCCAAAGGATCTGCGATTTGAACTCAAGGGCAAATACAAACTCAGTATTTGGGATCCACATACAGGAGCCCAGGAAAAAGCCAAATACTCCATAGTATCAAAAAAAGAAGGAATCACTGAGGTAGAAATGAATATGCCTGCCAACAGTTCGCTGTTTTTAATTGAACAATAACGAGAGGCAATAACGAGAGTAATAAATGTAGGGCAATAATTTTTATATGAACAAGAAAGCATGATAAAAGTACTTTTAACAATCGCATTCATGGCCTCATTCCTTGTGGCTAGTGCACAGCAAAGAGACCTTAGAGTAAGAGAATACATCTCCCCCACACGCATTGTTTGGCAGCAGGCAAGTAGTCAGATAAGAGGTCTCGACAATCTGCTGCTAACAGGCAATGGACAGTCGGTATTGGCAGGCACCGATGTTTGTGTTTTAAAGAGTGATACTACTGGCGATAAGCCAGGCTTTCTCCTCGATTTTGGCAAAGAGCTGCAAGGAGGTTTGCAATTGGTAACAGGCATGTCGGGATCGCACAGGCCTATATCCATAAGGATTCGCTTAGGCGAGTCGGTAAGTGAGGCTATGTGCGATATTGATGGCGAAAATGGTGCTAGCAACGACCATGCCATGCGCGATTTTGTGGTTCAGCTCCCCTGGCTCGGCGTGATGGAAGTAGGCAATTCGGGCTTTAGATTTGCACGCATCGATCTGATAGACAGCGATTGCGAACTGCACATCAAGGAAGTACGTGCCATCTCGTCCTTTAGAGATCTGCCATACAAGGGCTACTTTAGCTGCAACGACGAGCGCCTCAACCAAATATGGCAAACAGGGGCATATACCGTACAGCTCAACATGCAAGATTATCTGTGGGATGGAATAAAACGCGACCGATTGGTATGGGTGGGCGACCTACACCCAGAGATAATGACCATAAGTGCCGTGTTTGGCTACAACGAGGTAGTGCCCAAAAGCCTCGACCTCATACGTGATGTCACCCCATTGCCACAGTGGATGAATGGCATAAGTTCCTATTCCATTTGGTGGCTGCTCATTCACCGCGATTGGTTTTACTCCCACGGCAGTATCGACTATTTGAAAGAACAACAAACCTACCTCACTGGTCTATTGCGCCATTTGATGACAAAAATATCTCCCGATGGGAAAGAGCTCCTCGATGGCAATCGTTTCTTAGACTGGCCTTCGAGTGAAAATAATGCCGCCATAGATGCTGGTTTGCAGTCCATGATGATTATGGCAATGGAGGCAGGCGATGAATTGTGTAGCGTATTGGGCGAAGAGCAGCTCGCCGCAGAATGTAGACAAGCTGCCAAAAAGACCAAAAAGATGGCAAGGAAAGTAGCAAAAGCGATTAAAAATTCGGATAAGGCAGCCGATGATCCTGGATCCAAACAGGCAGCAGCCTTGATGGCTCTTTCGGGACTTATGAAGCCAAAGGATGCTAACAAAAATGTTCTCTCCGTAAATGGAGCCCATGGGTTTTCTACCTTTTATGGCTACTATATGCTCAGTGCAATGGCTAAGGCTGGCAACCACCAAGGAGCACTCGATGTGATACGATCATATTGGGGAGGTATGCTCGATCTAGGGGCTACCTCTTTTTGGGAAGACTTCGATATGAAGTGGCTGCACAATGCAGGGCGAATTGACGAACTACCATCAGAAGGAAAAATTGATGTACACCAAAGCTACGGAGGCTATTGCTACAAGGGTTTTCGTCATAGCTTTTGTCATGGATGGGCTGCTGGACCAACACCATGGCTCAGCGAGCATGTATTGGGCGTGCAGGTGCTAGAACCAGGCTGTAAAAAAGTGAGCATAAAGCCGCATTTGGGCGACCTCACATGGGTAGAGGGTACCTTCCCTACTCCCTATGGAATAATTGAAATAAGACACGACAAACAAGCCGATGGTTCTGTAAAAAGCATAATAAATGCTCCCAAGGAAATTGAAATAATTAAGAACGATTAAGCCCCATACATCATGAAAAAGAAACTATTACTGTTCATAGCAAGCGCATTTAGCTGCTTTGCATTTTCGCAAACCACGGACTTGTGCTATCCCGAAAATCTATCTTGCGAATATCTTACCAATCCACTGGGCATGGATTCTCCCAATCCTCGTTTGTCGTGGATGATAAAAGATGGACGACAAGGATCCCTGCAAACCGCCTACCGCATAGTGGTGGGAAGCGATTCCATACAGGTGCTCAATGGAAAGGCCGACTGCTGGGATTCGCAGAAAATAAACTCCGATCGCATACTTACCTCCTATGAAGGAAAGAAACTCAGTCCTTTTACACCCTATTACTGGAAAGTGATGGTATGGGATAAGGATGGAGAAATGAGCAGTTCCAAAATATCGTCTTTTGAAACTGGAATGATGGGCATGCACAATTGGCAGGGAACATGGATTTCCGACGGTCAAGATATAAACCACAAGCCAGCTCCTTATTTTAGAAAAACATTTGATACTAAAAGCCCAATCAAATCAATCAAATCGGCAAAGGCATATATTGCTGTAGCCGGATTGTACGAACTATTTATCAATGGCTCAAAGATAGGCAATCACCGCCTCGACCCAATGTATACACGCTTTGATAGGCGCAATTTGTATGTCACCTACGATGTGACCACGCAGCTTCAAGAGGGAAAAAATGCCATTGGAGTAATCTTGGGAAATGGATGGTACAACCACCAATCGCATGCCGTGTGGGATTTTGATCGTGCACCATGGCGCAATCGCCCAGCATTTTGCATGGATCTGCGCATCACATACATAGATGGATCGACTCAAACCATTGTATCCGAACGCGACTGGAAAACAGATGCTGGCCCCATTGTTTTTAATAGCATCTATACCGCTGAGCACTACGATGCACGCCTAGAGCAAAAAGGATGGAACACAGCCTCCTTTGACGATGCCAAGTGGAAGGGCGTTTATTATAGAGCCGTGCCCTCGCAAAATGTGGTGTCGCAACAAATGCAGCCCATCAGAAATGTGGAAACCATTGTGCCACAATCTATCAAAAAGATGAACGATACAACTTATGTATTTGATCTAGGGCGAAATATTGCTGGAGTAAGTCAGCTAAAAGCCTCAGGCGAAAGAGGTACAATAGTGAGAATCAAACATGGCGAGCGGCTCTACACCAATGGGCACAATGATGGACATGTAGATCTTTCCAACATAGATGTATATCACAGACCAAAGGACAATACCGATGTTTTTCAAACTGATGTACTTATTCTTAGTGGCGAGGATCAGGATGAGTTTATGCCAAAATTCAATTACAAGGGCTTTCGCTATGTAGAAGTCATTAGCAGCAAGCCTATTGATCTAAATATAAACAGCCTCACTGGATTCTTTATGCACAGCGATGTGGCCTCTAAGGGAGAAATAAAAACTTCCAATACTCTTGTCAATAAATTGTGGCGGGCAACCAATAATGCCTATTTGTCCAACCTCTTCGGATTCCCTACCGACTGCCCCCAGCGAGAAAAAAATGGATGGACTGGCGATGGGCATTTTGCAATAGAAACAGGCCTATACAACTTTGATGGCATTACCATCTACGAAAAATGGCTGGCAGATCACCGCGACGAACAGCAGCCCAATGGCGTATTGCCCGACATCATTCCCACAGGAGGATGGGGCTATGGAACGGCCAACGGTGTAGACTGGACAAGTACCATTGCCATCATCCCATGGGAAATATATATGTTTTATGGCGACAGCAAACTATTGAGCGACTGCTATGACAATATCAAATCGTATGTCAATTACATAGACCGCACAAGTCCCAGTGGGCTCACCGCATGGGGAAGGGGCGATTGGGTGCCCGTAAAGACAGAGTCCTCGCTAGAGCTAACTTCTTCTATCTATTTTTATGTAGATGCTTCCATATTGGCAAAGGCAGCCAAACTTTTTGGCAAGGCAGACGATTACAAGCATTATGCAGAGCTGGCAGATAAAATAAAGGATGCCATCAATGCCAAATACTTAAATAAAGAGACAGGCATCTACGCCAATGGCTCGCAAACCGAACTTAGCGTACCCCTGCAATGGGGTATAGTGCCCGATGGGTACAAGGCAAAGGTGGCACAGAGCTTGGCAAAAAAAGTCGAAGAAGCAGGCTTCCACCTCGATGTGGGTGTCTTGGGAGCAAAGGCAATACTCAACGCCTTGAGCGAAAATGGATATGCCGAAACGGCTTATAAGGTGGCGGCTCAAGATACCTACCCTTCTTGGGGCTGGTGGATTGCAAATGGAGCAACAACACTGCTGGAAAATTGGGACTTGGATGCCAAAAGAGATATTTCGGACAACCACATGATGTTTGGCGAAGTAGGAGGATGGTTCTTCAAGGGCTTGGGCGGCATAAAGCCCGATCCACAAAAGCCTGGCTTTAAGCACATAGTCTTGCGTCCCAATTTTGTGAGTGGACTGAATCAGTTTGAAGCCACACACAATTCTCCCTATGGCGAAATTGTTTCTGCCTGGTCGCGCAAAAAGAATACTATCACCTATTCGCTAGAGATACCCGCAAATAGCAGTGCTACATTTTATTTGCCTGAAGATGCAGAGGCTCAAGGAGCTTTAAAAAGCCAACGAGTTATTGAGCTCAGTGCAGGAAAGCATATCTTAAAACTCAATCAAAAAGGCAAGCCCTGAAAGGGCCATACGTACCAACTTGGGGTGTAAACCCCAAGGATGTGTAAACCCAAAGATTATATTATAATATAAAACATAAACAATATGAAAACTTCAATTGTTAGCACGGCACTCGTGCTCATACTCTTACTAGGTCTTGCTTCGTGTTCGACCAAGGATGTGAAAGTGGCAAATCTGCAAGTAGAATTAAAAAAGCAGCCCATAGGTCTCGATGTGCTTCAACCTCGCTTGTCGTGGCAGATAGCATCTAGCTTGCCCAATGTGCAACAAGATGCCTATCAAATAATGGTGGCAGAAAGCATTTCGGATCTGGAGAAGGAAAGCAATCTCAAATGGAATTCTGGAAAAATAGAATCGTCTCTCTCCGTGCTTATTCCTTACGAAGGAGAAAGTTTGGAGTCTACAAAGGATTATTTTTGGAAAGTAAAGGTATTTACCAACAAAGGAGAAAGTGATTGGGCAAATTCTCGATGGGCAATGGCATATTTGTCGGAACACGACTGGAAAGCTCAATGGATTGGAATCGACAGCATTAATTCTGGAGGTGCCAATATCGACCAAGATCAGCAACTAGGATGGGGAGCAATGACCCAAAAAACAAGGCTGTCGGCCAGATATATGCGCAAAGAATTTGACCTCGAAGGAGGCAAGCCAAAGCGAGCACGCTTATACATCGCTGGCTTGGGCATGTATGAGTGCTATATCAATGGCAAAAAGGTGGGTCAAGATATTTTTGCACCCACGGCCACCGATTACCTAAAAAGAGTCAATTACAACGTGTTTGATGTAAGCGATTTGTTGCAAAGCAACAAGAAAAATACCATAGCAGTAGTGCTAGGCAATGGTAGATATTTTACCATGCGTAAAGAAGGAGTGGCGCACTATGGATTCCCTAAATTGCTGATGCAACTGGAAGTAGAAGACAGCAAGCAGCAGCTTACAAGGATTGTTAGCGATCAATCGTGGAAAATGTCTTTGGACGGACCAATCATTGCAAACAATGAATTTGATGGCGAAGAGTACAATGCAAATATGGAGTTTGAGGGCTGGCACAACAGCGGCTTTGATGATAGCCAGTGGCTTATTCCGCATCTGGTAGATGCTCCCGAGGGGAAATTGCAGGCGCAAAACAATCCCAATATCATGACCATGGAAGAGCTAAAGCCCCTGTCTATAAAGGCTCATGAAGATGGCTCGTATATCCTGGATATGGGTCAGAATATGGTAGGATGGCTGGCCGTAAATCTCAAAGGAGTGAAAGACAAGCCTATTAAGATGCGCTTTGCCGAGCTCCTCAAGGACGATGGCACTCTTTATACCGCCAATTTGCGCTCGGCCAATGTGACAGATATTTATACCCCCAGCAAGGATGGCTTATTTTCGTGGCAACCTACATTTACCTACCATGGATTTCGTTTTGTAGAAATCAGTGGACTCGATTATTTGCCCGACTTGGCATCATTTACAGGCAAGGTCAATTACGACCAAATGCCTACCATTGGTCAATTTGAGTGTTCCGATGCTACCCTTAATCAGATTTACAAAAATGCCTCTTGGGGCATCAAGGGCAATTACCGAAGTATGCCTACCGATTGCCCTCAGCGCGACGAACGCATGGGATGGCTTGGCGACAGAGCCGCAGGCTGCCTGGGCGAAAGCTTCATGTTTGATAACACCCTATTGTACGAAAAATGGATGGACGACATAGAAGATGCACAGCTAGAAAATGGGGCACTGCCTGCCGTGGCTCCCAACTATTGGAAGGTTTATATGGACGATGTTACTTGGCCTTCTGCCTATATTCATATTGCCAATATGCTCTATGAGCAAAGGGGCGACAAGCAAGGCATTGTAAGGCATTATGCATCCATGAAACGCTGGTTAGATTTCATACAAACCAATTATATGCACGATTATATCATTTCCAAAGATGGCTTTGGCGATTGGTGTATGCCTCCCGAAAGTATGGAACTCATACACTCCAAAGATCCTGCAAGAATCACCAGCGGTGCAATTTTAAGTACCAGCTTCTTCTATAGGATACTTATTTTGATGTCTAAGTTTGCAGTAATTGCCGACCAAGCAGCAGATAGCGAGATCTTCTTATCCTTGGCGGCAAACGTAAAAAAAGCATACAACGATAGATTTTTTGATAAAGAAACGGCAGCTTATGACAACAATACCGTAACCGCCAATATCATATCTTTGATGCAGGGGCTTGTGCCCGAAACTTATGAAACCAAGGTCTTCGATAATTTAGTTGCCAAAACAGAGGGTGAGTTTAAGTCGCATGTAAGTGTGGGCTTAATAGGTATTCAATTTCTAATGCGTGGGCTTAGCGCATATGGACGCGAAGATCTTGCCTTGCGCATAGCCACCAATCGCACTTATCCGAGTTGGGGATATATGATTGAAAATGGGGCCACCACAATATGGGAGCTATGGAATGGAAATACAGCCGATCCAGAGATGAACTCAGCCAATCATGTGATGCTATTGGGCGATCTGATGACCTGGTATTATGAAGATTTGGCAGGCATAAGCACCGACAAAATAAATGTAGGCTTTAAGAAGTTCACCCTCAAACCAGTATTTCCCCAAGGGCTGTCGCAGGTAAATGCCTCTTTTGAATCTCCTTATGGAACAATCAAAAGTGCATGGAAGAAAGATGCCTCGTCGCTCTCTTGGGAGGTAAATGTGCCAAGCAACTCTTCGGCAAGCATTCATATTCCAGCCCAGTCTATAGCTGCAATCACCGAAAAAGGCAATAAAATAGGACTCGACGAAAGGATTACAACTATTGACTTCGTGGATGGCAGTGCTATATTGACCCTCAACTCGGGATCTTATTTCTTTATTGTGAAGTAAGTGTAAAAATAATAAAAAAATATTATTGCCTATGGAATAAACTGTGTATGCAAACCACTATAAGAAAGGTATTTGGGATATTGTTAATCAATGGCAAATATTTAAAAAACTAATTTAAAAGATGATGTAAATTATGAAAATATCTTCTAATAATAAGTATTTCGTTGTTTTAAGAAAAATGACAAATAAAATATCAAACAAAAAAGGAATGATCATTCTTTCTTTACTTGCAGTGTCGTTTCAGCTAGGAGCAGTGTCATCTGGCGGCATGTTGGATGAAGGCTTAGACAAAAAGTCAAAGACAAAACTTTACACAAAGAAAGAAATGATAGCTCAAGCCCAGCAAGGAGAGGCTAGAAAGAAAATTACAGGTCGAATAGTTGATAGCGATGATGAGGTCGTTATTGGAGCGAGCATTGTTGTAAAAGGCACAAGCAATGGTACAGTATCCGACCTAGAAGGCGTTTTTGAGCTTAATGTCCCAAATAATGGCACCATAGTAATTTCCTATATAGGCTATGAGACTCAAGAGCTGTCTTTGGAAGGCAAAAAGTTCTTCAATGTGGTGCTTTCTGAGGATGCCAAGGCATTGGCCGAAGTTACCATTGTTGCTTTTGGAAAACAAAAGAAAGAAAGTGTTATTGGATCTATCACTACAGTCAAGCCTGCAGAATTGAAAATACCCAGTAGCAACCTTACAACCGCATTGGCGGGTAGGATGTCGGGATTAATTTCTTACCAACGCAGTGGAGAGCCTGGAGCTGATAATGCCCAGTTTTTTATTCGTGGAGTAACCACCTTTGGCTACAAGAAAGACCCACTGATATTGATTGACAACAACGAATCTTCCACCCAAGAACTATCGCGCCTACAACCCGACGACATTGCCAGTTTTTCAATTATGAAGGACGCTACCGCCACATCTCTCTATGGCTCACGTGGAGCCAATGGGGTGATTTTGGTTTCGACCAAACAAGGAACTGAAGGCAAGGTGAAGATAAGTATACGCTTGGAAGAGGCCATATCGAGGCCTACAAGAATGGTAGAACTTGCCGACCCCATTACCTACATGCGACTGCACAATGAGGCCATTCGCACCCGAAATCCATTGGGTGTAATTCCCTATTCACAACATAAGATAGACAATACCATTGCGGGAACAAATCCTTATGTATATCCTGCCAACGACTGGCATAAGATAATGTTTAAAGACCACGCCAACAACCACCGTCTCAATTTCAATATCGCTGGCGGGGGCAAGGTTGCAAATTACTATCTGGCAGGGAGTGTAATTAACGACAATGGAGTATTGAATGTAGATAAACAGAGCAATTTCAATAGCAATGTAAACCTCACCAGATATATGCTGCGGGCCAATATAAATATTAAGGCCACCAAAACAACCGAAATAATCGTTCGTATGTCTGGTTCCTTTGATGATTACTCTGGCCCCATTGATGGAGGATCTGACTTGTTTAGAAGGGTGATGAAAACAAATCCCGTGCTTTTTCCTCCCTACTACAAGGCCGACAAGGCAAATGAGACTACCCAACATCTCTTGTTTGGTAATCATGGTGCTGGAGGACAATACATTAACCCTTATGCCGAAATGACCAGGGGTTATAAAGACTATACCACCTCGCAGATGTCTATACAGTTTGAATTGAAACAAGATCTGGATTTTATTCTTAAAGGACTATCGATGCGAGGTATGTTTAATACCAATCGCTATGCCTATTTCGATGTGGCACGTTATTATAATCCTTTCTACTACGAGGTGTCTACCTACGACAAGGCGAATGATGAATACACCTTGGCTCCTCTGAATGAGACATCGGGAACAGACTATTTGGACTACAGCGAAGGCCCAAAGAATATAAATTCTACTACCTATTTTGAGGGAGGAATGAATTGGCTGGATTCTTTTGGCGACGTACACGAAGTGAGTGCGCTAACTGTATTTACGCTTCGCGAAGGGATAAATGCTAATGCAGGTGATTTGCAGAGATCGCTACCCTACCGCAACGTGGGTCTGGCAGGTCGTGCTACCTATGCCTACGATTCTCGCTATCTGACCGAAGTAAATTTTGGATACAACGGTTCGGAGCGTTTCTCTAAGAAAGAACGCTTTGGATTCTTCCCATCGGCAGGTGTAGGATGGATTATCTCCAATGAGGGTTTTTGGGGCGATGAGCTAAAGAAAACAGTGAGCAACCTAAAGTTGAAAGCTACCTACGGATTGGTTGGGAATGATGCCATTGGTGATGCCAACGACAGGTTTTTCTATCTCTCGAATGTAGATATGAACGATAGCAATGCAGGCTCTTCTTTTGGTACGTATGGAAACTCCGGAGGTCGCTTCGTACCTGGAATCACCATAGGGCGCTATGCCAACGAAAACATCACTTGGGAAACAGCCAAAAAGTTTAACTTTACCACCGAAATTGGTTTGTGGAATAAGCTAGATATACAAGTAGAATTGTACAAAGAGAATAGAACTAATATATTGATGAATAGGGCTACTATATCTTCAACCATGGGTCTGCAAGCACCCGTGCGAGCCAATGTGGGTGAAGCCTCTAGTAAGGGGGTAGATATATCTTTAACTGGCAATCATTCAATCAATGCAGATACTTGGATATCAGCTATGGCAAATTTTACGTATGCCACAAGCAAGTTTACCGTATATGAAGAGCCCGACTACAGCAACGAGCCTTGGAAATCTCGTGTGGGTTATTCGCTCAACCAAGAGTGGGGATACATTGCCGAACGTCTCTTTGTGGATGAAGAGGAGGTGCGCAACTCGCCTAAGCAATTTGGCGAATATATGGCAGGCGATATTAAATATAAGGACTTGAACGGCGATGGAAAGATCAACGACTTGGATAAGGCTCCCATTGGGTATCCTACCAGTCCAGAGATTGTGTATGGCTTTGGATTTTCGGGAGGATGGAAATCCTTGGATGTCTCTTGCTTCTTTCAGGGTTCGGCGAGATCTTCTTTTTGGCTTGGAACTCACGACGATTGGAATGGAGGAGCTGTTGATACCTCTCCATTTTTAGATAATTCCAGTGCCTTGCTACAGTCTTATGCCGATAGCCACTGGTCTGAAAACAATCGCGACCTGTATGCCATATGGCCTAGGCTTTCGGCCACACGAAGTCAGAACAACACCGAGCGCTCTACTTGGTTCATGCGCGACGGCTCCTTCATTCGCTTGAAATCTGTGGAGGTGGGATATACCATACCACCGAAAATAGCAACAAAAGCAAAAATGGCAGGCCTACGTTGTTATTTTAGCGGAACCAACCTGCTAACTTTTAGTAAGTTCAAAATGTGGGATCCCGAAATGGGGGGCAATGGCTTAGGCTATCCTATTCAGAAAGTGTTTAACTTCGGAGTTCAGTTATCATTTTAGTATTCATAATTAAATAATGAATAACAATGAAAAAAATTAATATATTATTAGTATTCCTTTTTAGTGTAGTGCTTGGATCCTGCAATTTCTTAGACATCGTGCCCGACAATGTGGCAACCATAGAATATGCTTTTCGCAATAGGGTGTCGGCAGAAAAATATATGTACACCTGCTATCACTACCGTCCAGAGATAGGCAATATAAGCAATGATCCAGCTATGAATGGTTCCGACGAGTCGTGTCAGCGCTATTCTATGCAAGGAATATTTCCCAATTTTGCTAATACCTTGATTGCCAGAGGACAGCAAAATTCTAACGACCCTTTTTTGAATGTTTGGGATGGACTCAATGGCTCGCGCTCCCTACATTTAGGGATACGCGACTGCAATATCTTTCTAGAAGGAATAGATCAGGTTATTGACATTACCGATTATGAGAAGAAACGATGGATTGCCGAGATAAAGTTTCTCAAAGCATACTATCATTATTACTTAATGAAATGCTACGGTTCCATTGCCATCATTGATGTTAATCTGCCCATTACGGCATCACTAGAGGAAATACAGGTGCACCGTGAGCCTATAGAAAAGGTGGTAGCCTACATTTCAGCCCTCATGAAAGAAGCTGCCGACGAGCTGCCCGATGCCAGAGTGGTTATAGAAGGTACGGAAGCAGGGAGGGTCTACAACTTGGTGGCATTGGCCATGAGAGCCGAGCTTTTGCTATATGCCGCAAGCCCCTTATTTAATGGTAACAGCGATTATGCAAGCTTTGTGAACAAGAAAGGAGAGGTCTTATTTCCACAAACCTACGATGCCAACAAGTGGAAAGTGGCTGCCGACGCATGCAAGGAGGCTATTGATGCCTGCCATGCTCAGGGAAAGTCCTTATACGATGTGATTGACCCGCTCACCAGCAATGTTCCCGAACCATTCCGTTTGCAAACCACCTACCGACAAGCTATTTGCGACCGATGGAACCAGGAATTGCTCTGGGGAAGTACAAACTACGATTGTGGTAGGCTGGCACAGTATGCAACGCCTCGCTTGATACGTATGGGAGAGGTTATCAATGAATGTATTAGTGAATGGGCACCTACACTAAAGCTGGTAGAGAACTATTATTCATCCAATGGAGTGCCCATTGAAGAGGATGTGGAGTGGCAAAGCCAAAATTGGTTTAATGATCGCTACAGGATAAGAGAAGAGGTTTCTACAGGCGATGAGATATATTATGTGAAAGAAAATGAGTCGACGGTGAACCTACATTTCAATAGGGAGCCCCGCTTTTATGCAAGCATAGGTTTCGACAAGGGAATATATTTTGGTAATGGCTATTATAAATTTCCCGAGGATGTAAAGCATTGCGACTTTATAAATATGCAGGTCTCGGGCTATCAGGGTGGAAGTGGATATTCTGCCACAGGCTATGCCGCCAAGAAAGGACATAGTTTTAAGAATACCCAACAATCCAATAGAACCAGTTGGGAGTATTTTCCCTTTCCCATCATTCGCTTGGCAGATTTGTATCTGATGTATGCCGAAGCCCTCAATGAGGCCGATGGCCCAAGTGCAGAAGTTTTTACCTACTTAGACTTGATAAGATCGCGTGCAGGACTCAAGGGAGTAGAGGAATCGTGGGCAGCACATTCTACTAGGCCTCAAAAGCCCAGCACAAAAGATGGATTGCGCCAGATCATTCAGCGCGAACGTGGCATAGAATTGGCATTGGAAGGCAAGAGATTTTGGGATATTCGCCGCTGGAAACAAATTTCTGAAATGAACAACACCCCTAGGGGATGGAATGTACTTGGCGAAACAAAGGAGGATTTTTATCAGGTTACGCAGGTGGAGAGATACTATCCTACATTTGGTATTAAGGACTATTTTTGGCCTATACATGTGGGCAATCTTCCTGTTAATCGTAACTTGGTGCAGAATTATGGATGGTAAATGCGTTTGTATAACACTAAAAAACAATTAAAATGAAAACATATAGTTCAATATTTATCGTATGTATTATGGTGATGTTTTCTTGTAAAGAAGAGCCTATAGGTCAACAAGCCTTAGATAGCATCCCCCCTGGACCTGTATCCAATGTCACGTGGGAGGCCGTTGCTGGTGGCGCCATTTTTAAATACACTCTGCCAGATGATGAGGATTTACTCTATGTAAAGGCCGTTTTTATGCTTAGAGATGGTGAGAAGAATACTCGTGTGTCCTTGTATTCCGACACCTTGTTGATTGATAGTTTTGGAGATACGGAGCCCAAAGAGGTGAAATTGATAGCGGTGGATAGAAGCAGAAATGAGTCACCCGCAGTATCGCTTACCATCATTCCATTGCCTCCTATTGTTTCTACAATTGAAGAATCACTAAGCTTGCTTGCCGATTTTGGTGGTGTACATGCCTATTGGGACAATCCTACACGTGCCGACATTGGCGTTGTGATCTTACAAAAAGACCACAACGAGGAATATACGCCCATAGAAACGATATATAGCTCGATGATTGTGGGCGATGGTGCCACAAAAGGCATGGATACCATTCCTGGGGAGTTTGCAGTATATATACAGGACAGGTGGGGAAATAAAAGCGAAACCCAATATCATTCTCTTACCCCCATTTATGAAACCAAATTCGATAGATTGAAATTCAACGCAGTCTATTTGCCTGGTGATGCTGGTCCAGGTGCAGGATGGGTTATGTCTAATATGTGGGATGGAATAAGGGGCGAACAAGGCTACAGCTCGCCAGGAGGCACAGGCATTTGGCCACATATGGTGACCATAGATTTGGGAGTGCTTGGTCTATTGAGCCGCATCAACATTAGTCAGCGAACAGGAAATAGCAATGATTATATCTATAATGAAGGTAATCCGAAGTCGTTTTCCATTTGGGGCTGCGAAACCCTTGTTACTGATGGCGAATGGGATAGTTGGACAAAGCTAATGGACTGCGAATCTATCAAACCTTCAGGACAGCCTCGAGGAATAAATACCAACGAAGATATTGATAGAGGAAGAAACGGCGAAGATTTTACTTGCCCACCCACAAACCCCAAGGTGCGTTACATACGAATACTCGTAACCCGCACATGGGCAGGAGGTGATAATTTCCAAATATCTGAGTTGGAGGTTTATGGTGATAATAGATGAAAATGTCTTATTTAACAAACAACAAAACATGAAACAATTTAGAAATATATGTCTCATTTGCATTCTATCATGCATCTCATCGGTGTCTTTCTTTTACTCTTGCTCAGACATGAACGAATTGAGCGACAAGTTTCTCGACGAAGGTGAGATTGTTTATGCAGCAAAGGCTGATTCTCTTCACCCATTGCCAGGCAACCAAAGGATTATGATGAAGCTGTGGGTAGGGTCGCAAAGGGTTGAAACCTTGCGGATTTATTGGAATAACTATGCAAATTATGTCGATGTGGCTGTTGGCAATACTACTGGAACTTTCGAGAAAATGCTGGATAATATGCCCGAGGGGGGGTATATCTTTCAAGTAGTTAGTTTAGATAAGTTTGGCAACAAATCCTTGCCTTTAGAGGCTAATGGAAATACCTACGGTCCTCGCTTTAGGTCATCTCTAAACAACCGTCTCCTCAAATCGGTCATTGCCCAAGACAATGAATTGCAAATCATATGGGGCGGTATCGTCGATAAGGCATTGGGCACTCAGGTGGTATATACCAATATAAATGGCGAAGAGGTGGAGTTTAGTACTCCAATTGCCTCAGATACTACCATTATTACAGATTGGAAATCTGGCTTGAAGTACAACACAGTATTTGTTCCTGAAGAATCTGCAATTGATACTTTTAATACTGCTTTTGTAGACTACGAGGCTGAGCTCCATATTTATAAAAAGCTCAATAAATTGGCTTGGACAGTAGAAGCCGATACTTATGAGGCTACGGGACAATTGCCTAAAGGGGGCTTAGTAGAATTTACCATCGACGACGATAAGGATACTTTTTGGCATACTCGACATACTGGCGAGGGCCCTACCAATTATCCACATTGGTTGGCTTTTGATATGAAAAAGAAAGCTGCTATCACACATGTTGCACTCACCTCAAGGCATGATTATTTGACATCCGACTTTACCGATTTCATTATTCAAGCAAGCGATGATGGCATTACTTGGACTGATTATGGCGAATTTAAGCAGCCCGATATTGCGGGTCCTCAGTATTTTGCCCCCAATAAGCCACTAACTACTCGCTATATTAGGATATGGATGATTAGAGGAACAGACAATCAACATTGCCATATGTCGGAGTTCTCAGCCTTTGGAAATTATGTAGAATAATAATTAACAATTCGTAATTGACTCTTCGTAATGAATTAAAATTAATAGCACAATGAACTATTCAAAACATTTTATTCTAGCAGTTTTTATCTTCTCCCTTCTGCCACTTATTAGCTGCAATACCTCTGCCAAGTCTGCCGATTTTTCGGCAATAGAAAGAGGCTTTGTAAGCCCTCCCGATTCCGTACAAACCAGTATATATTGGTATTGGATTTCCGACAACATCTCCAAGGAGGGGGTAATAAAAGACCTGCACTCAATGAAAGAGGCGGGTATCAATAGGGCCTTTATTGGCAATATAGGACTGGATGGCCCCTATGGAAAGGTAAAGCTTTTTACCGATGAATGGTGGGACATCACCCATGCCGCACTCAAAACGGCTACCGCACTCAATATAGAAATAGGAATATTCAACAGCCCCGGGTGGAGCCAGTCGGGAGGTCCGTGGATAAAACCTGAGCAGGCAATGCGCTACCTCTCGTCGTCCGAATTGCATGTGAAAGGGCCACAAAAACTTGTGCAGAAGCTAGTACAAACCACAGCCGACTTTCAGGATGTGAGGGTAATTGCATGGCCTTCAATGGGCGCAAGTACTAGCAATATGTTTGCCTCCAAAGATGCCCGTATTAAACTCTCAGATAGGAATATGGCAGCAGTGGCATCACAAGCCCCTGCCAAATATATTATATCTACATCTCACTCATTCATTGATCTGATATTGCCTACAGCCGCCACCGTTCGCAGCTTTGTGATAAAGCCCGCAGGTAATATTTCGGCCAATTGCGAGCTACAAGTAAAAGAAGGCGATGCGTTTAGGACTGTCAAGAAATTTAATCTCAACCGCAGCAATGCAAGCCTGAATGTAGGCTTTGATCCTTTTGCCCCTATTGCAGTGTCGTTTCCTGCAAGCTCAGCCTCTGAATTTCGTGTCGTTTTCGACAATGTGCATGGCGAAGGTAGCATCAAAGAATTGATACTCACCGCCACTCCCATTGTGGAGAGGTATTCCGAAAAATCGCTTGCCAAGATGTTTCAATCACCTCTTCCCTATTGGCACGATTATCTTTGGCAAGAACAAACGGCTGTAGATCCTTTACTGAGCATAGCCCCTGCCAATGTGCGTGATATTTCGCAATTTATGACTGCCGATGGCACCCTCAGCTGGGATGTGCCCGAAGGAGAATGGACAATTATGCGCACCGGAATGGCTCCTACGGGAGTACAAAATGGACCCGCATCGCCCGAAGGAGTGGGCTTGGAAGTAGATAAGATGAGTAAGGAGCATGTGGCAGCACATTTCGACGCTTTTATTGGCAAAATAATAGAACGCATACCTGCTGCCGATCGCAAATCGTGGAAAGTGGTGGTGCAAGATAGCTATGAAACAGGGGGGCAGAATTTCACGGACGACTTTCTTTCCAAATTTAAAGTACGGTATGGTTATGATGCCATTCCCTACCTTCCCGTTATGCAGGGGCATTGCATAGGCAGTCCCGACTTGTCAGATCGCTTCTTGTGGGATGTGCGCCGCATGGTTGCCGACAAGGTATCATACGATTATGTAGGCGGTTTGAGAGAGGTCTGCCACAGGCATGGACTCACCACATGGCTAGAGAATTATGGTCATTGGGGGTTCCCTGGGGAGTTCTTGCAGTATGGTGGCCAGTCCGACGAGATAGGGGGGGAGTTTTGGAGTGAGGGCAACCTTGGCGACATAGAAAACCGTGCAGCGTCTTCTTGTGCTCATATATATGGAAAAACTAAGGTGTCGGCAGAATCATTTACCTGTGCTGGTGAGCCTTTCAGCCGCTATCCTGCCACAATGAAGCGCCGGGGCGATTGGTCGTTTACCGAAGGTATCAACAATACCCTGCTGCATGTGTATATACACCAAGCTTATGAAGACCGCGATCCAGGCATAAACGAGTGGTTTGGCAATGAGTTTAATCGCAAGAATACGTGGTTCAGCCACATAGATTTGTTTACTACATATCTCAAACGCTGTAATTTTATGCTCCAACAGGGTTTGGATGTTGCCGATGTGGCTTATTTTATTGGCGAAGATGCTCCCAAAATGACAGGGGTGAGGGATCCCGAACTTCCCAAAGGATATTCTTTCGACTACATCAATGCAGAGGTTATAGTGCGCGATCTTGCCGTCGAGAATGGGCGATTGGTATTGCCTCATGGCACTTCATACAAACTCCTGGTATTGCCCAAACTTGAAACCATGCGTCCCGAGGTATTGGAAAAAATAGAACAATTAATTGCCGATGGGGCTGTTGTTTTGGGTCCTCCTCCAAGCCGTTCGCCAAGCATGGAGGGCTATCCCGAATCCGATCAAAGGGTAGCATCTTTGGCTGCAAAGATGTGGGGAGATTTGTCGGTCAGCGATCGTCAATATGGCAAAGGACGCATACTCACAAATATGGATATGCAAGAAGCTTTTGCAATATTAAACATAGTGCCCGATTGCAAATTTGCCGATGAGGATCCCATGCTTTATACCCACCGAAATTATAAGGGCAAGGATATTTATTTTGTTACCAATCAGAGCGAACATCAAGTAAATATCAATCCTGAGTTTCGTGTGAAGGGAATGCTACCAGAATTGTGGAATCCTGTAAGTGGCACAACAAGACCGCTGCCTGCCTATGTTCAAAACGGAGAAACTACCACCATACCCATTCAACTAGATGCCTTGGAAAGTGCTTTTATCATATTTAGAAAAGAGGGAACGCCAAATACCGATCAAGCGGAAAAAAACTATCCTGAAAGTAAGATACTCATTCCTATAGATGCTACTTGGGAGGTGCAGTTTGATTCCGACAAGGTAAAGCGCGGCCCTGATGCACCAGTGACCTTTACCAGCCTCAGCGATTGGAGCCTGCATGAGGATGAGCGCATACGATATTATTCGGGAACGGCGGTTTATAAAACAAAATTCTCCGTCGACAAAAAACAGCTAAATCAGCAATTGTTTTTAGACCTTGGCAAGGTAAGCGTAATGGCTAAGGTAAATATAAACGGCAAATATGCTGGTGGCGTTTGGACAAGTCCCTGCCGACTGGATGTTAGCAAACTGCTTGTAGAGGGCTACAATGTATTGGAGGTTGAGCTTGTCAATACTTGGGTAAACCGCCTTATAGGAGATCAAAAACTGCCTGAAAATGAGCGCCCTACATGGCTGTTTGTAAATACCTGGAATGCCGATTCTCAATTGCAACCGTCGGGACTGATGGGTCCTGTAGCCATCATTGCATTCTAAAATAAAATCTAGCCTTCGAGGTCTTCACTTCGAGGGCTATATAAAAAACTTGTGCTTTAGTCCCTAAAAGGAGTTATTATAAGACTCTAAATTAGCTATAATTAGGGATTGTAGGGATATTATTTTTAGTCGAACTTTGTGCTTTATTTAAACTACAATATAATGCACAAATTTTGACAAAGCGCAAGAATACAAAACGAGAGAGTAAAAAAAATACCCTGAGAAGGATGATTCTTCAATTGCATATCTACTTAGGAATAGCAAGTAGCTTAATCCTTTTTATTGTATGTATCACTGGGGCCATATATTCTTTTAAGCCGGAAATAGAAGAGGCTATAGAACCGCACAAATACAAGATTGAGGCAAGTTTTGATGCCCAGGAAATTCATCTGGACTTCTTGCTACAAAAATTTGAGCAGCAAATAGGAAAGGGTAAAATTCGTTCGGTACTTATTCCTGCTGATATAAATCGCTCTTATTTGGTTAATGTGCTTTTAGAAAATCCTATAGAAAAAGCAGTTGCCCCCGCCAGTAGAGGCACTAATTACCTGCTAAACCCTTATACCGGAGAATCTTTAGGAACAAGTAGAGGACCAGCAACAGACTTCTTTTTTACTGTATTTAAACTTCATAGGTGGCTTTTGCAAGATACAAACATAGGTAGACCCATTGTAGGCACTGCAGTTATATTTTTTATTGTTGTTGTCATTTCTGGATTCATCATATGGATACCTCAAAAAATAAAAAACTGGAAAGCCTGGAAAGCAGGCTTAAAAATAAAATGCTCGGGCAATAAAATACAAATAGCCAGAAATCTGCATACTTCATTGGGGTTTTATGCCGCAGGTTTGCTCTTGGTAATGGCGCTTACAGGATTAACGTGGTCTTTCCCTTGGTATAGGAAGGCTTTTTTTTATGTTGCAGGGGTAGAGATGCCAATAAGGAAGGCAGAAAGCAGTAAAAAAACAGATACAGTATACAAAGATCAGGTGAATCTCTCTGCATATATCAAAGCGTGCAATGAGGCATTGCCATATCGAGGAAATTGTAGAATTACACTTCCATCCCCCAACGACTCCACCGTACTTGTAAGCAAAAGCAGGGCAGGATTTTTTGCATTTTCTGGTGTAGATAGGGTAACCATGGATAAATCTACAGCTGCCATTATTGAGGTAGATATGCTGACAGAAAAATCATTGGGAATTATAATCACCTCATCCATAAAATCCATACATACAGGCGAGATTTTTGGCACTTTTTCTAAACTGCTTTATTTGATCGCAAGTCTTATAGGTTCATCACTCCCCATCACTGCTGGAGTTTTTATGTATTCCAAATGGAAGAAGAGGAGACTTAGGGCTTAGTATCCAATTGATATACGTTTGTTTCCCTCAGCTCAAAACCCATGCTCTGATAGAGCTTGTTGGCAGCAATACGTGAAGGGCGTGAAGTAAGCATAATATTTTTCGCTCCCATTTGTTTGGCGAAATCTATTGCATGCAGGGTCATTGACCTACTCAGGCCTAGACCCCTCGAAGACTGGTCTACCACCACGTCTTCTATCCAAATCTTTAGCCCTGTGGGTATCCTATAATTGACCAAGCTAATCATCCCTACAATTTGTGAAGTCTCATTTTCCGCAACAAACAAATTGCAAGTAGGCGATTCCAAAATCATTTCCCATTCTCTTTTTGTGGGTATTTCTACTGTTTCTGAAAGTTGCGGCAAAAGCCTGCAAGCTGCCTCATATACAGCATCTGTATAATTATTTATATGATAAATTCTCATTTTTTTGTTGTATTCATTTTAAATATACATGTCATCATTCACTCTATGTCCATAGTAAATAGGAGTGCCAGCAGGAGAGATGGTGGCATTATTGCTATCCAGAATAGTCCGCTTCGGTGCTAGATGCAAATAGCAATGTACAGATGATTATAGTAAAAATAAATTTCATCACTTTTTTAGAGGTATGTATTTACAAAGATACGCAAAATAAATGCAAGTATCTATAAAGATACCTCTAAAAAAACGAATAAGCGACTACTTATTCATATATTCGATCTCATATTTTTGTCCTTTTGTTGTTGTAAATTCATATTCATAAAACACATCTATACCCTCGTTCAAGGAACGTATTTGTATAGGCATATTATTGTTTCTGACTTTGATAGGGAGGTTCGTTCTCAATCTACAAGTGTTCCCCAGCACAGATTTAATATTAGCCTCGCTTAGTTTGCCATTTTGCCATGCATATCGACCTCAAAATTGCCCCTTGCTTTTAATCCTTTCACCTTTCCTTCTGGCCAAACGCTGGGCAATGCAGGCAGAAGGTGTATATATCCCGTATGACTTTGCAACAACATTTCGGCAAGTCCTGCTGTATATCCAAAAGGCGTGATCTCCATCCAATAGTCTAGCCCAACAATTTATTTTCCAGCCCATAGACCAGCCAGAAGCACCATCGCCTCTCAATTCTAGGGTTTTTGCTACAGCCTTGAACAATTCAGGTGTTTCTTTGTGGTTGATTTGGTCGCCAGGATGGAATCCATAAAGATGCGAAAAATGTCTGTGTTGCGGTTCTCGTTCTTCAAAATCATACATCCATTCCTGTAGTTGCCCCCTCGCTCCTATACGAAAAGGCAGCAAAAGAGGCAGTTTTTCTTTCAGTTCAGCTCTGAGTTCGCGATCTACATCAAACATTTCAGAAGCTTGTATCGTGCGCTCGAAAGTTTCCCTAATAATTGCCATATCCATGGTCGTCCCCATGCTTAGAGGAGCAGATTTTTTATTGTTGGCAATAAAATAATTTTCGGGAGACAGGCCTACAGGAGTCACCAGATGGCCTTCACCATCATCAATACCTTGGGTACTTGGGCTTTTATCGTATCCATTGAAACTTGTTGCCAAGCTCAACACAAAAATACACCTCATCGGTTTTGGATACATGAATGCCTTTCTGACCAATCTTGCACTCTCCCTTTCGGGGAAATACAGCCTGCACCTGAGCCTCGAAGCGCATGCCTTTTCCGTCTATCTCGTCGCCATAAAGGATGCGTTTATCAAATTTTCGTTTTCCGTCTTTGTCATACAATTCAGGATGTTTGTGCTGGTCGCCCCAAGCCTCCATTTGTTCGAAAGTTCGCCGTTCGATATAGCCAGGAGCCTTTCCTTGTAGCAACAAGCTATTTTTATTGAAAGATTGTTTGGCAGTGGGATGTGCGACTCAAAATTCAAGGAAACATCTATCGCATTGGGTTTATCGGCTTGTATGCGAATAATAATAACATTGTCGGGATTAGAAGCAAAAACTTCACGCTTATAAGTGACACCTCCCTGTTTGAAACTGGTAGTAGCTATGGCATTAGAAATATTGAGTTCTCTTTTGTATTCGCTTACTTTGCCTCGTTTATTATTTTGAATATATAAGTCTCCAAAAGGTTGATAGTATTGATGTAGCCGCCCCAACCAATTTTCACAAACCATATCCGTAGCTTCAGGAAATTTTTTCTCTTTCATAAGTTTTACTACCTCAGAAAATGTTTCAGTAGTAATTTTCACATCCTTATACATCACCGAAGGTTCGCCACTGTAGAGGGTGTTGTCATTGAACTGTATCTGCTCTTTGTCTGCACCTCCGAATATCATCACTCCCACATGCCCGTTTCCTACTGGCAATGCCTCGTTCCAATTTTTAGCGGGTTTGTTGTACCACAAGGATAGCCTGTCTTGCTTTGTTTGTTGCGCATTTAAGTTGTTGCAGGCAACAAAAAAATCAGTGTAAATATGAATGAAAAATTGAATGAAAGTTTCATGAAAAATGTTTATAAATAAAAGGTGCAGATGAGTAAACATCTACCGTAGAGCAAAGATATGTAATTTATACGATGTTGCAAATCGACATGATAAAAAAAGATATATCTGCGGCGATGGGAAGGGAAGCGCAAGGGAGGAGGACTTTATAAATACTTTGCAGACGGGAGCACAAGTGTGCTAAAAGTGGCTGAAAGAACGATTTGGCGATTTATAGATAGATACAATAATAGGTAAGAACCACAAAAATGCGGTTCTTACCTATTAACAATAGAGCAACAAGTAAGGTCTGGATACGTAGGCTATCGGAAAAAGAAGCCATTCTAAACAGTCCGACTAATAGAGCTAAACTATAGGCTCTATCAAATTATTTATCTTGAGTCAAATAGGTATAAGGAAATTCTACTTGCTTTCCCGTTTTTTTATACGATGGCATTTGAGCATTTACGGATACCAAGTAATCTTCAAGTTCTTTAGCCAATTTTTCAACTTGTTTTTTCTCCTTATGTGCAAGATCATTATACTCTCCTATATCTTTTGAAATATTGAAAAGTTCAAATTTATTATCTTCATGATAATAAATAAGTTTCCAATCACCCTTACGAATAGTAGATGTGCTGCCTATACCTGGACCAGGAGCCCCCCATTTGTTAGGATAATGCCAAAATAACGATCGCTTATTGTTATTCCCCTCTCCTTCAAATAAGTGTGTAAAACTAAGTCCATCCACTTTTTGAATAATATTTGGCGATTTAACACCTGCTATTTCAAGTATTGTTGGAAAATAATCCTCAGCAATAAGATATTCATTACAGATGCTTGACTTTGGAACTTTGTCTGCCCATTTTACAATCATTGGCACCCTAATCCCACCTTCATAAGCTGATCCTTTCCCACTGGCTAAGGGACGATTATGCGTATTGGTAATTCCTCCACGCAGATGAGCACTTAATCCTCCATTGTCTGAAAGAAACAAAATAATAGTATTATCTGAAAGATTATTTGATTCGAGATAATCCATTATATCACCCAAACTTTTATCCATTCCTTCCAATAGTGAGGCGTACATTGCCTCGGTTTCATCCAATCCTTTATTGCGATATTTATCAAAAAAACGTTTGTCGGCACTAAAAGGAATATGTACAGCATAATGCGCCATATACAAAAAAAATGGTTTATTACTTACTTTGGTTTTGTCAAGCTCTTTTAAGGCTTTTATTGTTAGAGCTTCTGTTAAAAACATGTCATGGCCATAATACTCTTGCATATTCGGCACACCCCAAGGACCTATTTTGTTATTACCGTAACTATCTTCTCCTAAATATGATCCCTGTGCCCCAGCCGCATGACCAGAAATATTGATATTATAGCCAAGATTAAGAGGCTCTGCACCAGGAGTTCCAAGTGCTCCAAAATGCGCCTTTCCACAATGTATTGTATAATAACCTGCTTGCCGTAAAATTTCGGGTAAAGGAGTTGCATAAACCGTATTTTCAACTCCAGGATAAGGAGACAAACCATTCACATTCCATTTAGGGAAATTAAGCACGTCACTATTAGCGTCATTGGATGAGTTCCTATGCAAGGTCCAATTGGTAACTCGATGATGTGCTGCATTCATACCTGTAAGTAAACTTACACGAGTCGGGGAACTTACTGCAGAAACGTAAGCTTGTGTAAACTTCATCCCTTGATCAGCCAAACGCTCCATATTGGGCGTTTCGTACGTATTATTAAAATGGGTCTTCTCTGTCCAAAAAGGAAGAGAACTGTCTTGCCAACCCATATCATCTACTAGGAAAAGAATAATGTTGGGCTGGCTTGTATTTTGCGCATTACTTAGCAATGGAGCTAAGGCAATGGCAGTAAGTTTAACTGTTTTTAGTATCATAATTCATTTGTTTTACCAATTATCATTTTGTACTAAATTTGGATTCAGTGATATTTCTCTCAGGGGCAATGG